>NZ_VOQX01000057.1:0-32337 GCF_016643525.1 Pantoea sp. Morm
CATAAAGGAATTATAAAGTGCGCACCCGCGATTCGGCTCGTTTGCTTATTATAAATCCCCTTAATCAGGTTTTATTATTCTGGTTTAAGCATAAAAATAATGCCCTGTCAGGCAGAGAATACTGGGCCACACCCGGTGGAGGCGTTGAACCGGGAGAGACTTTTGAACAGGCAGCCATCAGAGAACTCAGAGAAGAAACAGGCTTTTATGTCGATGATGTGGGTCAGCCGTTAACTAAGCGCATTTTTGAAATGACGCTTCCCAGCGGTGAGGTGGTTTTGGCAAATGAGCGATTTTATTTAATTAAAGTTGGAGATGAAGATATCCGTACCAGTGGTTGGACTGAAAATGAAAAGTCAGTCATTGATAGTTATCACTGGTGGGATCTTACTGAGCTGCGAAACACTCGCGACGTCGTTTATCCAACAAATATTGCTGATCTCTGCGGGTTGCCAGATTAATCACGCGACGTGTCATAGCGTTGAGCATGTGAATCTATCATTGAGGCTTTCAAATGGAATCTTATTGCAAATGATAAGAGTATGTTCCGTAGAGCCGACACAAGCTCAGGAAAGCAAAGTTTGAAGCATGAACTCACGGCAATGCTTGCAGAATTTATACAGGTATTTCAGGATTTTCAGCAGGTAGCCTAAAGCGGCCTGGTCAGCTTAGCTCACAGCGATCAGGTCAGCTTTGCCCCTGCGATCAAATGGCGCATAATGTATATTATGTTAAATATGATATCCCGTCAGGTAGCGCAATCCTTCGTTTCGCCCTTCACGCCTCTTACCAGGCCCACAACGCATTCCACCACGGCGGCACTATGTGAAAACTTATCCCACCGGTCCGTTTGATGGACACCACGGCGATATCCTGGTGCGCATCAATGCGCACCCTACAGCTGACTGCCCGGTTAGCTTCGCGCTTCGTCGCTTTAATCATGGCTTTAGCTCATCCAGCATGACAACGCTACGCGAAAACTTCCCGGTTATCCCTCAGCGCTTTTGTCAGATTTCACGTAGCGCGATCGGTCTGTTTGCTGAATATCGCGACGTCATCCTGGTGCGCATCAATGCGCACCCTGCAATGCCACTCCGCACTGCACAATCGCAGGGGCGCCATTCATGGCGACCGAACCCGGCGCCGTCAGCGGATTGCCACCCTCATTTATCTTTAAAATAATCTTCCGGCATTTGTCCCGGCGGCATGTTGATTACGGCATCATTATCCGGACCTTCATTCTTCATGTAGGTCACTTTGGCAAACTCGGGAATCACCACGTACGGATACGCTGGCCCTTCATCACGGAAACGATGCATATCTTCGATAAATTCATTCTGATAGCAGATGGTTTTTTCCGGATGCTGTCCTTCGCCGGCAATCCACTGCGGGAAAAAGATGGTGCCGTGAATCACCTTGCGGTTGATATCAAACAGCAGACTGACGCAGGTGCCGGTCGGCTCGTGCCAGTCGACTTTATAAATGCCCGGTGCAAACTGCACCGCATTCATGCTTTGATTGGTCACCCAACGGCCACCAACTAATCCCTGATGGATACGATAATCACAGGTCGTCGCGTTGCGCGCGTACCACTCATATTTCCAGCCATTATCATAGGTATAAACGAAATGCGTCCCGACAAACGCAGACAAATCTTTGGAAAATTCATCCGTTATCATGGTGTTATCCATTATTTTACCTCATCAGCAGTTTGTTGAAGCAGGAATAGTAAGTTATAGCGCCTGTGAGAAAACCAGACGGCAAATTAACAAAAAAATCCGCTTCCTGAGCGTGCAACCAGCTTGACAGTGCCCGTCCCCTGGTCTTTTATCTCCTCTGTACGCCGGGCCAGCTGTCGCTGTTACATTCTGAAGGCGTCGTCTGGTCGTTTTCCTGCTAAATCTCGCTGCAATCTTTGCAACAGCGAGGTCAAACGTTCGGCGATGTAATCGGTAAATTCTGCACGTCCCAGCGTTCTGGCAAATACCTGCTGGGGTATAAAACGGCGCATTTCATTGTAAAAACGTCCGTCTTTGACGATGTTTTCGATACCAGCCAGTCGCTGTTTTAATAACTTTTCATAGTCAGGAATCCGGTAATCCTCGATTTTTTGCCGAATCCAGCCCACATCATACGCAGCGCCTTGCTGCATCAGCCAGGGTAAATCCCAGACATCGCGGTAACGAAGGTATTTGGTGGTCGCAACCAGGGAAATGAGCTTGTCACTCATGATCTCGTCGAGACTTTCACACATCACCAGCGTATCGCTGTAGCCATCCGGCAACACCGGATAATTGCGGCTCAGCGGCAACGGTTTGCGACTGTAAGCGGGAATATTAGCAACTTCGACTTTGATGGGTTGCTTAGGCATATCGCGTTTTTCGGGTGCTGTCGTCACGGAGACCTGCCATTTATCGACCCTAATCTCTTCATAGCCGGGCTGGCGGCGAAGTTCTGCCGGCTCTTTGACCGTAACTTCTAAACCGTAACGCGTGCCGAGATAGTCTTCGATACAGACCTTCATGTTTTTTAAATCTGCACCGGAAAAGTTGATGCCGCCGGCGAAATCCAGATCCTCGCTAAACCGATTGCCGTCATAACATAGCCGCAAAGAGGTACCGCCCTGGAACGTCAGATTTTGCAGCAGACCCGCTTTATCCAGACAGTAAAGGATGTCGTAGTGTAAAAGCTCTTTTTCCACTACGTTACGCATACCCTCGAGTTGCGCTGAAGCCATGGCCTTAGCGACCAGTTCAGTGAAACTGACTTTCTGATTCATCGTTCGTTTCCGCCTCATCAATCAGATGCGTATTACGTCCCACCCGACGTAAATCGCGCAGTGCGGCTTTTTTGGTTGCCAGGCGCAAAGGTGACTCGCCCAAAATGGTGTCCTGCAAAATTTGTTCAGGCGATCGTTTGGTATGCGTGAATTCGATCACGCCATAAGGCGTAATGTGTTCTTCAGAACGGCCCGTGGTCATAACGGTAAGACGCCCCATCGGGATTTGTGAAATTACACCGTAAGCCGATAACGCCGATTCCAGGCTCAGGTAACTGTATTCTCCTCTGCGCAACGTCTGGACGATTCTTTCCAGCGTGTAAGCGTCTTTACTTCTCGCATAGGCGTAAACATAGACGCCACGGCTGGCGCGCTGCAGGATGCCGTCCTTCACCAGACGGTTCAGGCCAGCATTGAAAGCCTTGTCACTGTCGTCATAAAAGACTTTGGCTAAATCACGAACAGCAAAGACATAGCGCCCCTGCCTGTCAAACGCATTAAGCCGCTCGATTGCCGTCATTTTGTTCATATAAGTCTACGGGAAAACCACATTTATAGAGTATTCATGTGTACATGATTTGCCCTGCACTTTCAAGTGCACATGAATACCAGCAAAAAGTAGTATTCATGTGCACTTAGTCCACTTGGTTCAAATCTGGAAACTCTCCGTCGGTGTTACCAAAATCGCATGCCGGTTAAATGCAGGGTTCTGGCGATGCCACCAACGGCGATCAACGCCAGCACAATGCCCAACCCCGCCATCGCTTCAAATCCAAGGTGCCTGAACAGCAGATAACCGACAACGCAGCCGGACAGAAATGAGAAGATCGTAACCAGGTGAGTAAAAAGTACAGTTCGGTGGCCATCGCGATCGGCAGCCTCGCTTTGACTGAAGGATGCGCGTAGCCAGGATCCCAGCGCGATGCCGGCGTCGGTCAGTGTGCCGGTCACGTGCGTGGAGCGAACGCGACCGGAGGAAAGCTGGGTCGAAGTTGAATTATGGATGCCCATCAGCAAACTCAGCGTAACCAGAATTTCGCCGTTGTTTCGTTCGGAATACCACAGAATTTCTACCAGGGAGGTCAGCAGCAGGAAAATACCCTCGGCCAGCAGCACCAGACAGTAAATGGTGCGCAGATTCCGCTTCAGGCCGTAAGCTACCGTCAAACGCGCCAGCATGGCACCACAGACAAAAGCAAAAATCAGCACGGCCAGAAACAGCAGATCGTGCAGGTCAGAACCATTCACCTCTGCCGAAATTTGCGAGGTATTGCCGGTCATATGGGAAGGGAAAAAACCAAATGCGCCAAACGCCATGGCGTTGAGGATACCGGCCGTGGTGGCCAGCGTTAACGCCAGCAGGCGGTCTTCGCTGTGAGAGCGGATTTTCTTCTTGCGCAACAGCATAATCTATTCAGCACTCCTTTGAGAGATTCTCGGGTTGGTCGGGTCTCATCCTTATCAAGCATAGCGGCTATGCTACGACTCACGGCTAATCCTCTGCTTTTATTACTTTTAAATCCTCCGCTGCCACATCGTGTCGCTGTCATTTTTTTGTCATTTCCACGTCAGCGGATTGTTGGTCCCCGGCGCTTACAGTGATGCATGAACCCGATTAATTATGAGGACCGATCATGACATTACGCAAAATCACGGCGCTGACGGCGCTGGTAATCTCTGCCCTGAGTGCCGGACTGGCGCATGCCGACAGCGCTGCCGCGCCGCAGGAAGTAAAAAATATTGTGCTGGTCCATGGCCTGTACGCTGATGGATCCAGCTGGGGCAAAGTCATCCCACTGTTGCAGGCGAAAGGTCTGCACGTCACCGCGGTACAAAACCCAACGACGTCGCTGAATGATGACGTGGCGGCGGTGAAACGCGCGCTGGCACAGCAGAACGGACCGGTGATTCTGGTTGCGCACTCCTACGGCGGCATGGTTATCAGCCAGGCGGGCGATGAACCTGAAGTGAAGGGGCTGGTGTACATCGCGGCGCGCGCGCCTGAGGCCGGTGAAGATTATCCGGCGCTCACCAAAAAGTTCCCTGCAGCACCGGTTGCCGCTGGCCTGAAGTGGCGTGACGACGGTTTTGGCGCGCTCAGTGAACAGGCGTTTATCCACGACTTTGCCGGCGATCTGCCGGAAAGCGAAGCGCGGGCTTATTACGCCGTTCAGCAACCGATGGGTAAAGCCATTACCCAGGCGAAAACCAGCGTGGCGGCCTGGCATAGCAAACAGAGCTGGTATGCGGTGTCGACAGAGGATCGCACTATCAATCCGGATCTGCAGCGCTTTATGGCGAAACGCATGCATGCGCAGACCATCGAACTCAAGGCCAGCCATGTGTCGCTGATTTCCCAGCCGCAGGCGGTGGCAAATCTGATCATGAAAGCCGCGCACGTACCAGGGTATTGAGCGCACCCTTACCGGGTGCATGTTTGATAGCGGCGCAATTTATTGCGTGATAAGTCGCGCCGCTACCAGAGGTGCGCGCCCTGCCTCACGAATGCGCTGGGGCACTCTTCATATCCAGTTCATAAACCACACAGGGCTGGTCGTAATGCTGCTCGATACCGCGATAGCGCATACCCAGCCGCTGCATCACCCGATGGGATGCAAGGTTTTCCGGATGTGCCACCGCCACCAGATAATCCACGCCAATCTGCCCGGTAGCAAACTGCACAATCGCCGTGGCGGCTTCGGTGGCATACCCTTTCCCCTGACTGCTGCGCAGCAGTCGCCAGCCAATTTCCAGCGGCGCCTGTTCCTGATGGGCCAGATGCTGCAGACAAGCCGCTCCGACGATATCATCGCTGCTCTTCTCGCGCAGTGCCCACCAGGAAAAACCATAGCGCTGCCAGCGTTGCTGCACGCGCTCAATGGTCGCCAGCGTCTCGTCCTCGCTCTTCACCTGTCCCTCATTGATATAACGCATGATTTCCGGGTCATCATCCATCGCGCGCAAGCCGGCGAGGTGGCTTAGCGCAAAAGGTTCCAGTCGTAAGCGTTCTGTTTCAATCACTGCCTGCATAACTCCCTCCCCGGGTTGTCCTGTTCGCCACCGGTAGTGGCTATGTAGTTAGCGCATCATCGCCTTTGTGCGCGTCCGTTACCGACCAATATCCTGACATTAACGGACAACATTGCCAGCGTCATCACAATTTCCAATGACCGGTCAGCTTGTAACCTCATCAACCTCGTGACAATATCGCTACATGTATATACATGTATGTTTCGTGACATTTACCACTGACTAACAAGAAAAATCAATGACTAACCACCTTTAGCCGTTCCAGCGAGGAAACTATGTCCGCTCAGATACCTGCCGCAGATTATTCAGGTGCAGAGAAACAGCGCCTGTCAGAAACACGTTCCATTGATTACATCCCGCTCAGCGAGCGTCACGGGCATCCGTTTAGCCAGTTCACGTTGTGGTTTGGCGGCAATTTGCAGATCACCGCCATTGTTACCGGTGCGCTGGCGGTGGTGCTGGGCGGCGATGTGGTGTGGTCGATTGTCGGTTTACTGGTGGGACAGATCGTCGGCGCGGCCATCATGTCGCTGCACGCGATTCAGGGCCCGCGCCTTGGCCTGCCGCAGATGATCACCAGCCGTATGCAGTTTGGCGTGTTTGGCGCGGTGATCCCGCTGGTGCTGGTGTGCATTATGTATGTGGGCTTCTCGGCCAGCGGCACGGTACTGGCCGGCCAGGCGCTGGCGAAGCTGGTCAACGTCAGCAATGCAGCCGGCATGATCATCTTCAGCGCCATCATCATCGTGATTGCGGTGCTCGGCTATCGGGTGATTCATAAACTCGGCAAAGTGGCCAGCGTCATCGGCGTGCTGGCGTTTGTTTACCTGTTCATCACCCTACTCTCCAGCCACGATTTAGCGGCCGTCTGGCAAAATCAGCACTTCAGCGTTGCCAGTTTTCTGCTGGCGGTATCGCTCTCCTCGTCATGGCAGATTGCGTTTTGCCCTTATGTGTCGGACTACTCGCGCTATCTGCCGGTGGATGTCTCCGCGAAAAAGCTGTTCAGTTCGGTGTTTTTTGGCACCGTGCTGGGCACGCAGGCATCCATGACGCTGGGCGTCATTGTGGCAGCGATTGCGGGTAAAGCGTTCTCCGGTAATGAAGTGGGCTACATCGTCGGGCTGGGCAGCAGCGCCACCATGGCGATGGTCATCTACTTCGCCATCTGTTTTGGCAAAATCACCTTCACCACGCTCAATGCCTACGGCAGCTTTATGTCGCTGACCACCATTGTCTCCGGTTTTCGCCAGCAAACCGCGATTAGCCGTGGCGGACGTATCCTGTTTGTGGTGTTGATGGTCACGATCTCCTGCATCATTGCGCTGCTCAGCGAACCGGCGTTTCTCAAATCATTTACCCACTTCCTGCTGTTCCTGCTGGCCTTTTTTGTGCCGTGGAGCGCCATCAGCCTGACGGATTTTTATCTGATTACCCAAGGGAAAGTCGATGTGCCCGCGCTGTCGCAACCGGATGGCCGCTACGGTCGCTGGAACTGGGCAGGCATTATCATTTACTTCCTTGGGGTGCTGGTACAGCTGCCGTTCATTGATAACCCGCTGCATCATGGTTCCCTGACGTGGATTTTTGCCGGCAACGATGTGTCATGGATCATCGGCTGGTTTGTTACCGCACTGCTGTGGCTGGCCGCACGTCGCTTTGATCGCCGCGGGAAACTGGCCGACTCTGTTTACCCTCAGTGACGTTGTCACATAGTCGTGCTGCGGCGTGTGTTTTCGCGCCGCCCTCATCGGCAATATCCTGATAATGCCGTAAACGCTGCGGCACGCTACACTGCTGATCGCCCTTTCGAGAATGCAGGAGTCATGGATGCCAGCCTCAGCGCTTTCACTGTTCACCCCGGCCACGCAACAGTGGTTTCGCCGCACTTTCCCGGCGGCGACCCCCGTACAACAGGAAGCCTGGCGCGCCATCGCCAGCGGACAACACTGCCTGGTGATTGCCCCAACCGGCTCCGGCAAAACGCTGGCGGCATTTCTGCATGCGATCGACGCGCTGTTTCGCGAGCGCAGCCGTGACGAACCCGTAGCGCGCAGTCACAAGACGCGCATTCTGTATATTTCACCGGTTAAAGCGCTTGCGGCTGACGTGCAGCGTAACCTGGCGCTACCGCTGGCGGGCGTTGCCGCTCAGCGCGCGGAATTGGGTGAGGCGGAAATCACGCTGGAGGTCGGCATGCGCTCCGGCGACACGCTCAGCGCCGAACGGGCAAAGCTGCAGCGCCGGCCGCCGGACATCCTGATTACTACCCCGGAATCGCTTTTCCTGCTACTGACGTCAAAAGCCCGCGAAACGCTGCGTGGCATCTCGACCGTCATTATTGACGAAGTGCACGCGGTGGCCGGAAGTAAACGCGGCGCCCACCTGGCGCTCAGCCTGGAACGTCTCGATGTATTGCTGGCGCAGCCTACTCAGCGCATTGGCCTGTCGGCCACTGTGCGACCGCCAGAAGCGGTGGCGGCTTTCCTCGGTGGCGCGGGCGCTACGCGTATCGTCAACCCGCCGGCGCAGCGGCCGCTGCAGCTGACAATTACTGTGCCGGTAGAGGACATGACGGACATCCAGCAGCGTCCCGATGCGCGCGCCGCGCAGGAGAGCAGCCTCGCCGCCGGTTCCATCTGGCCGCATATTGAAGCCGGCATTCTGGATGAGGTATTGCGCCATCGCGCGACTTTGGTGTTTACCAATTCGCGTGGGCTGGCGGAAAAACTCACCGCACGACTCAATGAACTGTATGCGCGACGCGCCGCGCCGGAACAGGGCGTAACAGAGCCCGCCCTCGCCTATGGCTCTTTTAGCGGTGGAACCGAAAAACGCGCCACGCCTGCTGAAGCGTATATTGCCCGTTCGCATCATGGCTCGGTGTCGAAAGAGCAGCGGCTGGAGATTGAGAACGCCCTGAAAGCCGGCGAGCTGCGCTGCGTGGTGGCGACATCCAGTCTTGAACTGGGAATTGACATGGGTGATATCGATCTGGTGATTCAGGTCGGGGCACCGCCTTCGGTGGCCAGCGCGCTGCAGCGTATTGGCCGTGCCGGTCACCAGGTCGGCGGTACGCCGAAAGGCATTATCTGGCCGCGCACGCGCCGCGATCTGGTTGATGCGGCCGTGACGGTAGACGCGATGCTGGCAGGCGAACTGGATGCTATCGCTTTGCCACACAATCCGCTCGATATTCTCGCCCAGCATACGGTGGCGGCGGCGGCCATGGACACCCTGTCAGTCGAAGCGTGGTATCAACAGGTACGCCGTGCCGATCCGTTCAAAACGTTACCGCGTAACGCCTTTGATGCGGTGCTGGATATGCTGTCTGGCCGCTACCCTTCGGACGAATTTGCTAACCTGCGCCCGCGCATCATCTGGGATCGACAACAGCAAACCTTAAGCGGTCGCCCGGGCGCGCAGCATCTGGCCGTCACCAGCGGTGGCACCATTCCGGATCGTGGCATGTTCAGCGTGATGCTGCCGGAGGGCGAAGAACAGTCTGGTGCGCGCCGGGTCGGCGAACTGGATGAGGAGATGGTGTATGAGTCGCGGATTAACGACATCATCACGCTTGGCGCCACCTCGTGGCGCATCCAGCAAATTACGCACGATCAGGTGGTGGTGGTGCCGGCACCCGGTCGCTCGGCGCGCCTGCCCTTCTGGCACGGCGACAGTCTTGGGCGTTCGGCGACACTCGGCGAAGCCATTGGCCGCTATTTGCGCCATGCTGCCAGCGGGGTGTTGCCCGGCAGCGACAACCTTGACGCCAATGCCCGACACAACATTCGTGCGCTCATCGACGAACAGATTGACGCCACAGGCCTGGTGCCTGACGATCGTAATTTGCTGATTGAGCGCTGTCGCGATGAAACCGGCGACTGGCGGGTAATTTTGCATTCCCCTTATGGTCAGCGCGTGCATGCGCCGTGGGCGCTGGCCATCGCTGAGCGGATTGGTCGCCAGATGGGCCTCGATCCGGCCGTGGTCGCCAGCGATGATGGCATTGTCGCGCGCTTCCCTGACAGCGAAGGCCGCGTGCCAGGCGCTGAGCTGTTTTTGTTTGCGCCGGACGAACTCCAGCGACAGGTGACGGCTGCGGTAGGACAGTCTGCGCTGTTTGCCGCCCGCTTCCGCGAATGCGCCGCGCGCGCCCTGCTGCTGCCGCGCCGCAATCCCGGTAAACGTTCTCCGCTGTGGCAGCAGCGGCTGCGCGCCGGGCAACTGCTGGAGGTGGCGCGGCAGTTCGACGATTTCCCGATTTTGATCGAAACCGCGCGTGAATGTCTGCAGGACGTGTATGACCTGCCGGCGCTGCATCAGCTGATGGCGCGGATACAACAGGGCGAGGTTAAGCTGACTGACGTCACCACCGACACGCCCTCGCCGTTTGCTGGGCCGCTGCTGTTTGGCTATGTCGCTGAATTCATGTATGCCAGCGATGCGCCGCAGGCGGAGCGGCGCGCCTCAATGCTGGCGCTCGACAGCACGCTGCTGAGCGATCTGCTGGGCCAGGTTGAGATGCACGAGCTGCTGGCGCCCGAGGTGGTGGTACGCATTGAGCAGGAGCTTCAGCGCACCGTCCCCGATTATCAGGCCAGCACTCAGGAAGCCGTGGTTGATCTGCTGCGCGAGCTGGGGCCGCTTACTGTGCCGGAAATCACGGCGCGCTACAACGGCGAGGCGGCGCTGATGCCGCTGCTAACCACGCTGCAACAGGCGCAACGCATCATTCAGGTTACGATTGCGGCAGAGGCGCGCTGGGCTGTCGCCGAAGATGGCGTGCGGCTGCGCGACGCGCTGGGCACGCCGCTGCCAGCTGATCTGCCCGCCGGGCTGCTCGCGCCGGTGGCCCGTCCGCTGCATGACTTACTTAATCGCTATCTGCGCACCCACGCTGTCGCCACCAGTCTGCAAATCGCCGCCCGCTTTGGTCTGGGCCGCGCCGTGGTCGACGACACGCTGGAGGAGCTGCGTCAGCAGCAACGCGTACTGAAAGGCGATTTCCTCTCGCCTGCAGTCGATGCGTCAACGCAGTGGGTAGCAGAAAGCGTATTTCGTCGTTTGCGCGTGCGATCGCTGCAGGCGGCGCGTGAGGCCACCCGACCGGTCGAAGCGCCGGCGTACGTGGCTTTTCTGCTTGAGCGTCAGGGATTACTGAGCGACGTCGCAGCATCCGCGGCACAGGGCGCCTTTGCCGGTATCAACGGCGTGGTGCGGGTGATCGAACAGCTGGCTGGCGTGGCGCTGCCGGTTTCGCTGTGGGAAAGCCAGATTTTGCCGGCGCGGGTGCGTGACTATCAGCCTGCGATGCTGGATGAGCTGCTCTCTTCCGGTGAAGTCATCTGGAGTGGCCAGCGGGCACCTGGCGCGCAGGACGGACTGGTCTCCCTGCACCTGAGTGAGTTTGCCAGTGAAACGTTACCGGTGCCTGATGAAGGTAATAATGTGACATTGTCACCTTTACAGCAGGCGATTGTGGCGCAGTTACAGGATGGCGGCGGCTGGTTCGCCCGCGAGCTGCTGCCGCGCGTCTTGACGCAGCCTGAACAATCTGTCGACCCCAGCGAAGTCTTTGCCGCGATGTGGGAGCTGGTATGGCGCGGCTATCTGACTATGGATACCTGGGCCGCGCTGCGCCAGCTCAGCACCACCAGCCACACGACACGTCCACGCCCGGCCCGTCCTGCGCGCAGTCGCCACAGTCGGGCCAGTTTCGCGGCCAGCCGCAGTGCTGCTGCGCAGCCCTCGCTCAACAGCATGGCCGGACGCTGGTCGCTGATTGTGCGGCAGCCGCTGGCCGATACCGAGCGCGCCCTGGCGCTGACTGAAAATATGCTCGACCGCTTTGGCGTGATCACGCGCGGTGCCGCCGTGGCAGAGCAGATTCCCGGTGGCTTTCCGGCGCTGCAGCCGCTCTTGCGCGGTATGGAGGATGCCGGACGGCTGCTGCGCGGCCGCTTTGTTGCTGGCATGGGTGGCGCGCAGTTTGCTGAAAATCCGGCCATCGATCGGCTGCGCCAGCTCGGCAGTGCGCAGGCCACGCATCCGCCGGTGGCGCTGGCAGTGCTGGATCCCGCCAATCCCTTTGGCGTGCAGCTGGCGTGGCCGCTCAGCGTCGGTGGCGTGCGGCCTACCCGCCGTAGCGGCGCACTGGTGGTGATTGGCAATGGGCGCGTTATGCTGTGGCTGCCGCCGGGTGGTAAAGAGCTGTTAACTTTTGGCGACATTAGTGAGGAGCAACGCCAGGCCGCCATCGTGGCGCTGGGCCAGGCCTTACGCCGGGAGAAAACCCACAGCTTCATCCTCGAACGGGTGGACGATCAGCCGGCCAGCCAGTCATCGCTGCTACCGGCCCTGAAAGCCATTGGCTTTTCCCGCGTGCCGAAAGGTTACAGCTGGTATGGCTAAACCTGCAGGCGGTAACGATGCTGCTGCAGGCGTTCAGCCTGACGCGGCGTGGCCACCGGCCAGCTAAGTTGCGGAAACAGGTATAACCGGATGCTGAACAGATGAAACAGCGGCAGCAGCAGCGCCTCGTCACGCTGCGCCAGCTGTTCCAGCTGCATCAGCAGCACATCGAGCTCCTCCTGCAAATCCTCATGCGGCGGCGTCTGCAGTGACTTCAGCCTGCGCTTGAGAAACAGTCCCAGTTCGTGAAACATCTGCCCGCTGTCCAGCTGATAACGGCTCAGCAGCGCCTGATGGCGTGCGTAGTAGTCAAAGCTATTGACCCCCAGCCACACCTCGGTCAGCAGCATTCCCGCCGGCGCCATATCGGACTGCGGATCAAGGTGCAGGCGTGGCAGCACCACGTTGACCTTATCCAGCATCAGGCCAATAAAACGCTGGCGTCCCAGCAGCGATGAGCCGTTGCGCTCAATCTCCTTAATAAAGCGCAGCAGTTCACGCAGGCCGTGACGCACGGCGCGGCGCGCAGTCCACGATGGCCGCTTATTGCGCATCAGCGCGGTCAGGATCACCGCAAACAGCACGCCGGCCATCGAAGCAATCGCGTTATTCACCAGCAGCACCAGATCGGGTTTCAGATGATGTCCGAGCCCGATAAAGCCGGGGATCTGAATCGCCACGCTCAGACCGATCATGTTGCTGGCCGGTCGCGCAATCATCAGCCCGAGTAGCAGCAAACCCGGAGCCAGACAGAGGATCAGCGCCTCGAACGAGGTTGCCTGCGGCAGCAGCAGCGCGACATAAATCACGCTGATAAAGATCGCCACGATCACCCCACGAATAAACAGCTTCATTGAGGTCAGCGGCGTATCGAGGCTGGCGAAGAAGGAGCTGAGAATCGCGGCCATTACTGGCGCTGATGCTCCGTCGCGCCAGCCGGTCGCCATCCACAACAGACAGGAGCCAAAGGTGGCGCAAAATGCCGTCAGCGCCGAGAGCCGAATCAGTCCTTTGTCGAAAAAGCGATGCGTGCGTTTACCGCGCGCCAGCGTGGTGTCGCCTGACAGATCGCTTACCAGCCCGCCCACGCTCTGGTAAGCCCCGGCGATACGCACAAAATCCACCAGCCGCTCCAGCAGGCCGGTAAACAGCAGACAGTGTTCGGTAGACAACTCGCCATTGCGCCACGCCGCATTCAGCCGATCCTGACAAAGGCTCAGTTCCAGCTGAATGCCAATGACATCGCCCACCGCTTCGCCGTCATTCAGCCACAGCAGGAACTGCTGCAGGGTCTGCTCAACCCAGGCAGGAAAGGCAATCTGGCGCGCCGCCAGCCGCTGCAGCCGCATCTCAATCGCCGTCAGCGTGGGGATTAAGTATGAAAGATGCTGATACTGCGTGCTGACCAGGCGAATCAGCCGCCGGGCCGCGTCGCCCTCGTACACGCAATGGGTAATCAGGATCTCGACCTGCTGCGGATTAGTGGCCATGCGGGTCAGGATTTCGTCGCGTTCTGGCGATCGGTCAGCGGAAATGCCAGAGAGTAAATCGCGGCACAGCTTGCGCCCGTTGAGATACCACTGGCTGACGCTCTGCTCCAGCAGACTGCGCATCGAGACCGGAAACAACAGCGCGTGCACCAGGCTGCTACACACAATGCCTAAAGTAATTTCCTCAATGCGCGACAGCACGGTGCTGGTGATACCGAGCGGCGTCGTCACCTCCGGGAAACCCATAATCGCGGCGCTGTAGCCCGCCAGCATAAAGACATAGCTTTTCGGCGTGCGGTCGTGCAGCGACAGATAGAGACACAGGCTCACCCACAGTGAGATACACAGGCTGAACAGCAGCGGATACGCCACGGTGAGTGGAAAGATAAAAAAGATAAAAACGCCACCGAGCAGCGTGCCGAGCAGGCGGAACAGCGATTTGGAGATGGTGGAGGCCGAATAAAGCTGCGATGCCACAAACACCGTGGTCAGCGCCCAGGCGGGACGATCAACATTCAGTTCAAGAGCCAGATACAATGCCAGAAAAGCGGCCAGACAGGTTTTTACAGCAAAAAAAACGGCGTTTTTCGAAAACCACTGCATGTCACGGAGACCAGAAGGCGCTAAGTGCGGCGTATCCTGCCAGAATCTGGCGGGCGCTCATCCCGATAACTACGACAAATTGTTTCGTAATCGAAAACGGTGTTCATACGCGCCTGACATGAGGCTCAGAATGCTTTAAGGAAACTAATCGAACGCAGCGATCGGCGGGTCGCCGGCGGGATATCTGCGCTGTCACTGCCGCAGAAAGCAGCAATCTGCCTTCAGCGGCAGAAATGTGTCGCAGATCACACTTTACTGCCAGACGATGCTATCCATAAAATAATTTCGCGCAATAAGGCGCAGTTTCCTGCGCCCGATCATTTTAATAGCTGACGATGGTCACCCAGTTCGCATCCCGGCCGGCTGGCGCCTCGCCGACCCGCTGCAACACTCCGCTGCGCGCCTCAATCGCGTAGCTGCCAATAACCGCACTCTTCTCACCGCTCACCACCAGCCAGCGGCTATCGGGGCTGATCGCCATGCCGCGCGGCTGTTTCTCCACCGGCCAGCTGCCGATCAGCGTCAGTTTGCCATCCTGCTGGTTAACACGGTAACCGCTAACGGTACTGCTGGTGCGTTCGCTGACATACAGAAAACGCCCGTCCGGCGTCAGCTGGATATCCGCTGACCAGATGCGCGGCGTGCTGTCGCTGTAACCCGGCGGCCGTTCACGGCCATGTTGCAGATGATACTGTGCCGCTACCGCGTTGGGCGTTTCCGCCACTTTCACCAGCTCGCCGCTGGTTTCGCGCCGGAACTGGGTAATGATGCCACCCATTTCACCAATGTTGTACAGATAGCGATTATCCGGCGATAACACTGAGTGGCGCGGACCGTTATCGGCGGCGGTTGCTACCTCCCCCTTGCCAAGGGTGCTCAACGTGCCGTCTTCGCCCAGCCTGAGCTGCAGCACGCGATCGGTGCCAAGATTACCCACATAAGCGTGACGACCGCTGGCATCGACAATCACTGAATGCGCCGCATGACCAGTTTTATAGCTGCCGACCGGCGGCGTAGCGATGGTGCCGCTGGCCGTCAGGCGGTAAACCTGTACCACATCGCCGTCATAAGAGGACCCCAGCAGAAAGCGTCCCTGACGGTCAGTGCTGATGTAGGGGTAACTGGCCGCAGCTGGCACGGTGTGCCGGTTGTTCAGCTCGCCGCTCTGCGGGTCAATCTGCCAGCTCGCCAGCTGCAGCGGTTTACTGCGAATCGCCGCGTACAGCGTTTTGTGATCCGCACTGAGCGCCATCGGCATCACTTTGCCCCCGGCCTGAGTGTGGACAAGCAGCTGCAAAGCGCCGCTGCGCGCGTCCAGCGTATAGCGCGCGATGGTGCCGTCGTCGGCGGCGGATACGTAAACAAAGGTCTGCGCCAGCAGTGGCGCGCTCACCGTCATTGCCGCCAGCAGCGTAACGGTGCGCAGGCTGTTTATCATGGTGTTCTCCTTGATGAGGGGTAATCAGACCCGGTTATACGCAGTAAAGCACGCGCCTGTTATGTGAGATTGCCCGACGTCACCTGGGCACTTCTCCAGCAAGCCAGGCTAATCAGGCAATTAGCGCACCGGCGAACCTGATGTTTTATCCGGGTTTGTGCGCGGGCTCACCTGACGTGACCGCGATGTGGTGCAGGATTTTGCGGTGATGATTCTGGCTGCGGTGGGTATACCACACAACTGGCTGAACACCTGACAGCGCGTCAGGTGTTCAGCCGTGTCACAGGCTTTAGCCTGCCGATCGCGCGACAGGCGCACAGCTTACTGCAACTTCACGCCTTTGGTTTCTGGTGCTAACCAGACCACCACCATCGCGGCAAGAAAGGCGATCACCGTGGTGGCCAGCCCGGCAGTGAATCCTCCAACGCTGGCCACAAAACCAATCAGTAGCGGCGCGATAAAGCCGCCCAGGCGCCCGCCGTTATACGCCAGCCCCATTAAAAAGCCGCGTGACTGCGTGTCGCCAATGATCTCGGCGAGGAAAGGACCGGAGCCGGCAAAAATACCGTTTACGCCAAAACCTGCCATAAAGATCGCGACCATCAGAATCAGCGGCTGAGTGGTCGCCAGATACATGCCGACCGCCACCGCACCAATAAACAGGTAGAGCAGAAACATCGGCCTGCGCCCCCACTTATCGGCCAGCAGTGAGAACACCAGGAAGCCAGCAATGGCACCGGTTTGCAGTGCCAGCACAAATTTCAGGCTGTGAAGAAAATCGAGATGCTTAACTTCACGAAGATAGGTTGGCGTCCAGGTGAATACGCCCCAGAACAGGTACTGAATGAAAAAGATAAAGGTAAATGCCAGCAGCAATCCTTTAAGATTGATTTTGCCGGTACCTGCTGTTTTGCTCTGGCGGTGAGCGCGTTCCTGCTGGCGCGCCAGCCAGACAGGTGATTCAGGCGTGATATAAGCAATGACCATCATGATAAACACCGGCAGTGCGCCAATCATGAAAAGGTAGCGCCAGCCGCCGTTTTCCAGCCCGCCGGTCAGGGCCGTCACCAGCGCCGTCAGGCCAATCGCCAGAATCGCCCCCACCGGTAACCCCATCTGCATCAGCGCGCCACCGCGTGCACGACGTTCCGGACGCCATGTTTCGGCGATCAGTGCCGCTCCTGACGTCCACATGCCGCCCATACCCAGCGCACCGCAGAATCGCAGCGCAGCAAACGCCTGAGGATTGTGGGAGAACGCCAGCAGTCCAGAGAAAAGTGAATAGATGGCGATACAGATAAAGGCGGTTCTGACGCGTCCGATCTTATCGGCAACCAGCCCAAACAGAATGCCACCAATAATCTGCCCGCCTGCTGTGGTGCTGATAAACACGCCAAGTTCCGTTTTGCTGACATCAAATACCACGCCCAGTACCGGTAGTAACAGCGAGAGCAAAAACGAGTCATAGCTTTCAAACGTCCACCCTAACCCGCCCAGCGCCAGCGTCCTTTTTTCTGCCGATGTATACGAGATCGCTGCAGCGGACTCATCCTGCGCCAGGGGAGGCGCTTCATGCAGTCTTGATTTGATATTCATCCATATTCTCCAGGGAGGATAAGCGATAGCATGCAGCCGCGGTGCGCCAGAACAGCTGTTCTCTTTCGGTCGGCGAAGCGTGCTCAGCCAGCCTTTTACAGGCATTCCAGAATACGCCGTAGCTGAACATCCCTTTGTCGACAGGGAAGTTGCTGGCAAACATACAGCGCCCGACGCCAAACGCGTCAACCAGGGTTTCAAACTGCGGCCGCCAGGCCTGCGAAAGCGTCAGGGAGTCCGGTGGCGTGGCGTGCTGAGCGAAGGAGTAGCCCATGACGGTCATGCCGAAACCGCTGATTTTGATGCTCACGTTTGGCAACGTCGCCAGCGCAATGATGGCCTTTTTCCATTCCTGGAAGGTTGCATCCCGTTTGCCGGCATACGGTCCGCTGCCGATCGGCCCGCCGCAATGGTCCACAATAATGTGCAGTTCGGGTAGCGCCCGTGCCAGCTCAGCGATTTCATCGAGTTGGGTGTGATAAACCCAGACATCCAGCGACAGTCCTTTACGGGCCAGGCATGCGGCACCGCGCCGGAATGCGGCACTGGCCGCCAGACCGGCGGGCGGCGTCGCGGGACTGGATACCACGCGTGGGTCATCGTGCCAGGCCAGCGGATTACGCATCCCGCGTAATCGTCCGCCTGAACGTTCCGTCATGCTTTCAATCACCGGCAGCAGGTCATCGCCAGCCAGCAGGCTGGCACCGCCGACAATCGCTTCACAGCCTGCCGCCGCGCCGTAATGGCCGCTGTCAAACATTGCCGCGACGCCGCTGGCAAACTCCACCTCACCGACGGGTTTGAAGGCCTCCGGTCCGTTACGGCGCAGCATTGAACGGCATTGAATGTAGACGGTGGAGAGTATCCGGTGGCCGGACGTTTCGATATCGTGGCTGAATTCAGGCGCCAGATAACGCCCTGACTGGCGGTCCCATAAGTGATGATGCGCATCGACCATCGGCAGGTCGGGCATCAAAGCGGGTTCATGATGCAGTGCCAGCCAGTGCTCTCTGACTGGCAGATGCGGTGCGTTAACAATCTCCATAGTATCCCCTCTTAACTGCCTGATTTAAATCAGGTCTGAAACGCTGCTGGCGTGCCTCATCGGTGAAGCAATGAGTTGCACCAGATAAAACACAGTTTTACATAGTAAATTGACTATAGATTCACCGCATAACCGATAGCCAGCAAAAAGGGGATGTTAATGATGTAAGTAAGATGTTAATCACAAATGTCCTGCTACACCCTCAGGTTTCATTCCCCGGCAGCAGCGTCACCCTCAATGTGTGTCGCCTCGACCTGACGAACAAGACTAAGCTTCTCGGGTTTTAAGCACTTTCAGGCGCGCCGGAAGCGCCCGCTCTGTCGCTTTGCGATGGTAAGGCGAAAGCTTGCGCCAGCTTTGGGTTTCCCCACGGGTGCGTCCGCATCCTTCGCACCAGCCGGTTTTCGTATCAAACACACAGAGATCGATGCACGGCGATTTTGCGGCCATATCCAGCCTCCTGGGATTTGGATGTCGATGTCGGGGTAATCAGTTGCAGGCGGCCCGAAAGCGCCGTAAAGTGAGTTATATACTATACCCCAGTATAGAACATGATCAACCGGAGGCAGTAATGGCCCATACCCTGAGAAATCAGAAAAGCTTGCTCACCCGCATTCGACGTATAAAAGGTCAGGCGGCGTCGCTGGAAACCGCCGTCGAATCGGGTGAAGAGTGCCTCAAGGTACTGCAGCAGGTCGCGGCAGTGCGCGGCGCTATTAATGGCCTGATGAGCGAATTGCTTGAGGGCCATATACGCGAACATCTGATGAACGCAGAGGCTACGCCGCAGGCGCGAAGTGAGGATCTGGAAGAGATCGTGGCGGTCATTCGTTCTTACCTGAAATAGAACCTCAGGCACGCAGCCGGCTTAATGATAATTATCGGGAATAACGATGCTCTGGCTAATCTCAAAATACGCGTTAACCGCCTTTATGGTGGTACTGATCTCAGAAGCAGCGAAACGCAGCGATCGTCTGGGCGGCCTGCTCGCCGCTTTACCGCTGGTCACCTTGCTGGTGCTTATCTGGATGAAAATAGAAGGACAAACGCAGGAAAAGATTGCTGCTCACGCATGGTATACGTTCTGGTATGTGGTGCCGACACTGCCGATGTTTATCCTGTTTCCGTTTTTTTACCAGCGCGTCGGCTTCTGGCTCACGCTACTGCTCTCCTGCGTGATTACCGTGGTGCTGTTCGCCCTCTGGGCGCTGTTGCTGAAGCGGTTTGGTATCATTCTGATGTAAACGCAAGCCGCATCAATTCCTGCGGGTTTAGGCTGGCTCATCTGCTCTGTTCATCTTGACCTTTCATTTCGATTAACCTCGCCCTGTCCTGCGTCCCGGGACACAGGACAGGGCGGTTTCCTTTCAGGAAGGAAAGCAAGAAAAACTTTGCACTGCTTGACCCACGGCTACCAGCAAAAGAGCGGGCATGGCGACCCGCAGAAACCGCTCAGAAGAAAGTCTCTTATGGCGCGATAGCACATCCGGCCCCGCATCAATCACCCATTCTCTGCCCAATCATTGGCTACACTTGCTGTTTTACCCGCGCAGAAACAAGGAAATGCTATGACTCAACACGCTTCACTCAATCACGCCTGGCTGCTGGCGTCACGCCCGGACGGCGAGCCGGTGAAAGAGAACTTCCGCTTTGTCGAACAACCGCTGCCGCAGGTGCAGGCGGGACAGATGCTGCTGCGCACCCACTATCTGTCGCTCGACCCGTATATGCGTGGCCGCATGGATGACAGCAAATCCTACGCGCCGCCGGCGCAACTCGACCAGCCGATGGTCGGCGGCACCGTATGCCAGGTGGCGGAATCGCAGCATCCGGACTTCAGCGCCGGCGACTGGGTGCTGGCGGCCAGCGGCTGGCAGAACTATGCCCTGTCCGATGGCACTGGCGTGACTAAAATCGGTCATCTACCCCATCCGTCCTGGGCGCTGGGTATTCTGGGTATGCCGGGCTTTACCGCCTACATGGGCCTGATGGATATCGGTCAGCCCAAAGCCGGTGAAACGCTGGTTGTCGCCGCCGCCACCGGACCGGTGGGTGCCACGGTCGGTCAGCTCGGTAAGCTGAATGGCTGCCGCGTCGTCGGCGTGGCCGGCGGTGAGGAGAAGTGCCGCTACGCGATTGACACCCTCGGTTTTTCCGCCTGTATCGATCATCATCGTGACGATTTCGCAGAACAGCTGGCGGCCGCCTGCCCGGACGGTATCGACATCTATTTTGAAAACGTCGGCGGCAAAGTATTCGATGCCGTCTTCCCGCTGCTCAACACCGCCGCGCGCGTGCCGGTGTGTGGCCTGGTGTCGGGCTACAGCAGTCGCGAACTGCCACCCGGCCCCGATCGCACGCCGCTGATCATGGGCGGGATTCTGAAACGCCGCATCCGTATGCAGGGCTTCATCATCTTCCAGGATTATGGCGATCGCTATCCGGAATTCCTGCAGGCGATGACGCCGCTGGTCGAGCAACAAAAAGTGTTGTACCGCGAACACATGGTAGAAGGGCTGGAGCATGCGCCGCAGGCGTTTATTGACATGCTGAAAGGCAAAAACTTCGGCAAAACCGTGGTGAAAGTGGCGTAGCCAGCGGTTCTCTCCCCGACTGTAAATCCGGCCTTAGTGCGCGAGCACTAAGGCTTTTTTGCGCTTTGCTTAACCGCTATTGAGATATAAGCCCTCCGCGTGCGCATGCGATGATGCCCTCCTCTATCCTCTTCTACCGGAGAAGTCATTATGTCGCTGACCTTAGCCGACTCCGCGGCGCTGCCGCGTAAAGTCAATACGCAACAGACGGAAGCACCGGTGCCATTACCGGCTGGCGCCGCGCATATCATTCGCGACGATGCGGAAGCTATCGCCGTAGCCCATCAGTTGGCGGTCAGCTTCGCGCGCGAGGCGGCACTGCGCGATCGTGAGGGCATTCTGCCCCTCAAAGAGCTGGATGCGTTCTCGCAAAGCGGCCTGTGGGTAATGGCCATCCCCAAAGCCTGGGGCGGAGCGGGCGTGTCGTGGACCACCGTGGCCAGGGTGATCGCCATCATTTCAGCTGCCGATCCGGCGCTCGGTCAGCTGCCGCAAAACCATCTGGCCGGTGTGGCCCATCTGCTGGAAGACGGTAGCGAAGCACAAAAACAGGTACTGCTGAGCGAGGTACTGGCCGGGCTGCGCTGGGGTAACGCCTTCTCGGAGAAGCATGGCCGCACGGTCGCCGATTTTCAGACGCGCTTTCGGCGTGACGGTGATGAGGTGGTGATTAACGGGGAAAAATTTTATGCCACTGGCGCGCTGCTGGCGCATCGAATCCATGCCGTGGCGCTGGACGAGCAGGACCGGGCGCATCTGATTGTGCTCGATCGCGACACGCCGGGCATCAGCGTCATTAATAACTGGTCGGCCTTTGGTCAGCGCACGACGGCCTCCGGTACCGTACTGCTGGAGAATGTCCGCGCCCCGCTGTCGCGCGTTATTCCAACCTGGCAGGCGTTTGAGCGGCCAACCGCTGCCGGGCCGATTTCACAGATCATTCAGGCGGCGGTGGATGTCGGTATTGCGCGCGGTACCATTGAAGACACCCTGCAATTTGTTCGCGAACGCTCGCGGCCGTGGATTGACAGTGGCCAGGCGCGCGCTGCCGATGACCACTTCACGCTGGCGGCAGTCGGTGATTTGAAAATCCGCCTGCACGCTGCCGAAGCGCTGCTGTGGCAGGCCGGTGCAGCGATTGACGCCGCGCTGACGCAGCCCGATGAGACCAGCGTGGCACGCGCGACCGTGGCCACCGCCGAGGCCAAAGTGCTGACGACGGAGATCGCTCTGCTTGCCGGTAACAAACTGTTTGAGCTGGCTGGCACCCGCGCCACGCTGCAGGAGTTTAATCTGGACCGCCACTGGCGCAACGCGCGCACCCATACGCTGCACGATCCGGTGCGCTGGAAGTATTACCACGTGGGTAATTATTATCTCAACGGCACGCCGCCGCCGCGCCATGCGTGGAGCTAAGGGCGGCGGAAGCGCGTTGCCGGATGGTCAGCTGCCAGGCGCGGCTGACCCGTGAGACGTTCACGCAAGGTTAACGGCTGTGCTGGCTGAGGACGCACCCGCCCGCGCTGGCGCAGCACCGGCATGACCCAGGCAATGAAATCGTTGAAGCTGCCCGGGCTAATAGCCCAGCCCAGATTAAAGCCGTCCACGCCCGATTCTGCCGCAAACTGATCCAGCCGATCGGCAATGGTTTCGCCGCCGCCCACCAGCAACGGATGCAGACCACCGATACCGATGTAGCGGGCTGCCTCACGCAGCGTCCAGCGTTTTTGATCGTCAATTCGCGTCAGGCTGGCCAGCGCCGAACGGCAGGCGTCGGTTTCGCGAAAGGCCAGCGGCATGTCCGGATCCTCCTGCGACCAGTCGATACCGGTCCACGCCGAGAAGAGCGCCAGCGCAGCCTCTTCACTGATGTATTGCTGATAATCCTCAAGTTTGGCCCGGGCGGCGGCATCATCTTCGGCCGTGATCACCGTGATGGCTGTGACAAAACGCAGCGACGCCGGATCGCGCCCTTCTGCCACGGCCAGCTGACGAATGCGCTGAATATCGCTGGCAATCGCCTGCGCGGTGACACCACCGAGGAAAATGACTTCTGCGTTACGGGCAGCAAACTGCGCACCGCGTGCCGAAGTGCCAGCCTGAAACAGCACCGGGGTGCGCTGTGGGCTGGGCTCACTGAGATGTGCATCCGGCACCTGATACCAGCGACCATAATGCTGAATAGCGTGCACTTTTTGCGGATCGCTATACAGGCTGTTGGCTTTATCGCGGCTAACCGCATCTTCCTCCCATGAGCCTTCCCACAGCTTCGCGGTCACATCCAGAAACTCCTGTGCGCGATCGTAACGCTCATCATGCGGCAGCTGCCGGGTCAAACCCAGATTGCGCGCCGCGGAATCAAGCATGGAAGTCACCACGTTCCAGGCGATACGCCCGCGGGTGAGATGATCAAGCGTCGTGAACTTGCGCGCCAGCAAATAAGGATGTTCGTAGGTGGCAGAGACCGTAATACCGAAACCGAGGTGCTGCGTGACGGCTGCCATGGCTGAGACCAGCAGCAGCGGATCGTTCACCGGCATCTGAGCGGCCAGGCGCAACGCCGCGTCCGGCTTGCCCTGCCATACATCCAGTTGTCCCAGCGCATCAGCAATAAACAGCGCATCAAAACCTGCGGTATCAAGCTGCCGCGCGAGGGTCGTCCAGTAATCCAGCTCGGTATAGCGATGCGCCTGATCCTGGGGATGTCGCCACAATCCGGCAGAGAGATGACCAGGGACATTCATCATGAACGCAAACAGCAAAAACGGTGAAGGCATCCGTTACCCTCCTCAGACAGGGCGACGCGCACGCAGCGCACCCACGGCCAGTACCACAAAGATCAGTGCGCCGGTTGCCACCTGCTGCCAGTAAAAGTTCCAGCCGACCAGCAACAGTCCGTTGGCGATGAAACTCAGCAGCACGACCCCCAGCAGCGTACCCGGCACATTCGGGCGGCGCGAAGGCGCGAAGGTCGCGCCAATAAAGCTGGCACCGATGGCATTCAGCAGATAGGCATTGCCCGATAACGGTACCCAGGCTTTGACATTGGCGGCGAGAATTAACCCGACGATACCGGCGACCAGTGCACTGAATATGAATGCCAGCGCGGTGAGACGTTTGACCGCCACGCCAGAATGATGCGCTACGCTGAGCTGTTCACCCATCATGCGCAGTGCGCGACCGCTGGCGCTGCGGTGCAACAGTTGATACAGCACCAGCACCACGCCCAGCAACAGCCAGAGCGGTAGTGGAACGCCAAGTAGCGTGCCGTGACCAATAGCGGTAAAACCCGCCGGCAGCGTCTGGCTTAGCAGATAGACCGGCTGCCCACCGTTGGACGACAGTTGCTGTACGCTCTGACCAATAAACAGCGTGCCAAGCGTGGCGAGAAACGGCTCAACGCCGAGTTGTGTCACCAGAAAAGCGTTGAACACGCCTACCAGCAGTGCCGCCGTCAGCGCACCCAACAGCGCCAGCGGCAGCGCGACCTGATGCAGTACCAGCGTCACCAGCACCAGGCAGGCGACATCAATCGCCGTACCGACGGACAGATCGATCGCGCCGATACGCGTGACCAGCGTCATGGCCAGCGCCACAATCGCCAGCGGTGCGACATTATTCAGCAGCACGCTACGAATGTTGGCGACAGTGGCAAACGCGGGCGCGGCGATGATGAAAAACAGCAGCAGCGCAACAAAGGTCAGCACCATCAGGCTGCGCAACAGCCCCGGCACTTTTTTACCGCTCAGGCTCAGTTCAGACATGAGATGCCCTCCCCGCCTGACGGCGCCGCAGTAGCGCGGTCAGCGCCACAACCAGCAGGATGAGCACACCCTCGACGCCGTTAATCCAGTAACTTGAGACGTTAACCAACTGAAAGCCGTTGGCTATCAGACTCAGAAACAGCGCGCTGATCAGTGCACCGCCCAGGGTCGGCACCAGGCGACGCGAAAACACCACGCCGAGCAGCGCGGCGGCAATCACCATCAGCAGATTGTCGTTAGCGCCCGGCGAACTGCCGCTGAGCAGCGCCACCGAGGCAATGGCTGCCAGTGCAGCGCTGAAGCCGCACAGCACATAACTCAGACTTTGATAGCGCGCCACGCTAATGCCCGCCGCGTTGGCGGCCTGCGGATGGCTACCCACCGCCTGCAGGCGCAGGCCAAACGCGGTGAAACGACTGAGCCCGAGTGCACTCAACGCCAGCAGCAGAAATCCCCAGCCGAGCCAGGAAACGCCCAGCGGTCCGCTGGCTATCAGCAGGTTTTGCAGCGCGCTGCTGGCGGAAATCGACGCGTTTCCGCTCAGTACCATCTCCAGTCCCATGGCGATGTTCATGCTGGTCAGCGTCGCCAGCAGGGGCAAAATACCAAGCCAGACAATCGCCAGGGCATTGAATATCCCCACGGCGATGCCGGTGAGCAGCGTGAGCAGCAGCGCATAAGTGACAGAGTGTTGCTCAGCAATCTGCGCCGCGAATACCGCGGCACACAACCCCATATTAGCGGCAATGGATAAATCAATGCCGCCGCTAATCCCCTGAACACCGCCACCGCTTAGCACCAGCGTCAGACCCAGCGCCAGCGTTCCCACCACCGCCGTTTGCTGCAATACGTTACCGAGGTTGATCACGCTGAGGAAAATAGGCGACAGCCAGGCAAATACCGCCAGCACCAGTACAATAATCAGCAGCGCGACGTGCTGCAGCCACGGCTGCCCCTGCGGTTTGCCTGCCGCCGTCACCACCGCCGGTTGGCTCAGTTCACTCATAGGATTTGCTCCGTCAATGCGCCCGTGCCGGAAGCCAGGGACAGAATCTCCTGGTGACTGGTGTGCCGGGCGGACAGCGTGGCGACCTGCTCGCCGCGCGCCAGCACAATAATGCGGTCGGCGAGCGTTTGCAGTTCCAGCAGATCGGTGGAAAACAGGATAATCACCGCCCCGGCGGCCGCCAGCTGCTGCAGGGTTTGATAAATGGCGGCCTTGGCGGCAATGTCGACGCCAACCGTGGGCTCATCCAGCAGATAGAGCGTGGCGTGGGTGTTGAGCCATTTCGCCAGCACCGCTTTTTGCTGATTTCCGCCGGATAGCTGACGCAGCGGTGCCAGCTGGCCCGGTGTGCGGATCGCCAGCTGGCGGATGTTGTCCGCCACCAGCGCGGTCTCGGCGGTTGCGGAGACGCCGCCCCAGCGCAGCAGGCGCTGCACGGTCGTCAGGGTGATGTTGTCGCGCAGGCTCACATTGAGCGCGATGCCGTTGGCGCGGCGATCTTCCGGCACCAGCGCGATGCCACGTTTCACCGCGGCATGTGGCGAAGCCGGTACGCCGTGCGTCTCACCTACGCGCAGCGTCCCGCTCACGCCACGTTCCAGACCAAACAGTGCGCTGATTAACGCCTTCCCTCCGGAGCCCAGCAGGCCGGTAATGCCAACGATCTCGCCACGTCGTGCGCTGAAACAAACATTGTGAAAGCGACCCGGCGCGCTCAGGGCGTCTACGGTCAGCACCGGCTCGCCGTCAGGTGGCAGACCGCGCGGTGCAATCGCCTGCTGCGTCTCACCGATCATGGCATTAATCAGCGCCTGCGGAGAAAGGGCGTCGCCGGTAAAATGCGCAACGTCTTTACCATCGCGCAGCACCGTAACCCGCTGGCACAGCGCCTGGATTTCATCGAGATAGTGAGAAACGTAGATCAGTGCGATCCCCTGCTGACGCATACGTTCAATAACGCGAAACAGCGCCTGCACCTCGTGGCGCGCCAGCGCGGCGGTCGGTTCATCCAGTACCACCACGCGCGGCGCGCGCTGTAATACGCGACAGATCTGCACCAGCTGCTGTTCCGCCACACTTAACCCGGCGATCAGCGCATCGGGATCGATCTGCAGATCGAAGTGCTGTTGCAGTAGCTGCCGCGCCTGCTGACGCATACGCCGGCGATCGATAAACGGTGTGCTGCCAATCCGTGGCTCATTACCGAGCAGCAGCGCTTCCGCCACCGTCAGCGTGCCTGGCAATAGCCGCTCCTGATGAACAATGGCGATGCCCTGCTGTTGTGCCTGAGCCGGACTGGTCAACACCAGTGGCCGGCCTTCCAGCGTCACGCTGCCCTCATCGGCAGCGTGGATGCCGCCCAGCACTTTGATCAGCGTCGATTTACCGGCTCCGTTATGCCCAATCAGCCCATGCACTTCGCCGGCGTGGACATCAAGCGATACCGCCTGCAGCGCGGGAATGCCGTCAAAGGCTTTACTGATCTGGCGCAGTTGCAGTCGCACTGTCTTATTTATCATCGCTCTGGCCCAGCGTTTGCTGCGCCTGCGCCGCATTCTCTTTGGTGACCAGAATGGCCGGAACATAGGTGGCAGGCGGAAGTGAACGATCGCCGGCAAGGTATTTCGCCACATTTTGTACCGCAGTCTGTCCGATCAGATAGGGTTGCTGCGCCACCACCGCCGCCGCGCTGGATTTCGGATCTTTCACCAGCGAGACCACGTCCGGGCTGCCGTCCACGGCGTAAGTTTTGATTTCACTTCGACCGGCAGCATCAACCGCCTGAGTGGCACCAATCTGCGGTACGTCCCATGCCGCCCAGATAGCCTGTACTGACCCTTGCGGATACTTGTTAAGCAGCTGACTAATCTGCGCATAGGCATCCTGCACGGTATTGGGAATGACGTCGCGCAGTTCGGGCTGAATGATTTTAATTTTCGGATACCATTTCAGCACGGCTTTTAACTGGTCATAGCGCATCGCCACCACCGGCACGCCATAAAAACCATTAAACACCAGAATATTGCCTTCGCCGCGCAGATCATTGACCAGTTTTAATGCCAGCTGCTCGCCAATATAAAAGTTATCGGAGGTTGTGACGTTAATACTGGATGGGCTGGCGGTATCTACGGTAAATAAGGGAATGCCGGCGTCGCGAATTTTTTTCAGCCAGGGTTCCAGCACTGAGGCGGTGCCCAGCGTTTCAATAATGGCATCCGGTTTTTGTGCAATCAGCGTTTGAATTTGCGCGATCTGCTGTGACTCTTTGCGTCCGCCATCCAGCGCGATAGGCGTGCCACCCAGCCGCTTTACTTCATCAATTTGTCCCTGATAGGCTTTCAGATCCCAGTAGTGATCGGTACCGGCCACGGTAATACCGATACGTTTACCGGCCAGTGAGGGAATGGATGCGTCAGCGGCGCGAGCGTGCAGCGACAAGCCGGCGAGCAGCGATGCAGAGGCCAGTAATAGTCCGGCCAGGCGGTGTTTATGCATTGTTTATATCCCTGGAAAAGGTTCAGCTAAATAAGGTGAGTGACGCCTGCTATTCGGCGTATAGCTGAAAATTATCACAGTCACTATTTATCCCTAATGCCATTTTCTCCTTTGGATATGCAGCGGATTTGCATATTGATTGCGTGAAAAAGCATGACCGGGCGCAGATATTCTGACGCCCGGTTATAAATAATAAAAACGTGGCTGGAATGAAGGCGTGCGGCGCTAAAGATACGTGATGGTCGCGGGCGCCGCGGGTGTGATTTTAACGCCCTTTTTTCTTGCGTCCCGGCTGAGTAAAGCGCTTGCGGTTAGCGCCCTGACCCGCTTTGTCACTCTGTTTCGGTGCGCTGACGGCCGGTTTTTTCGCGGCGGGCGTCGCCGCTTTTTTCTTCGCCTGCGCCTGCTGCGTTTTTTGATCTTCTGACGACGAATCCTCAATCAGCTTAAACAGGTCGATCAGTTCATCGTCCGTCAGATCGCGCCACTCACCGAGCGGGATACCTTTCAGGCTCACGTTCATGATCCGCGTGCGCTCCAGCTTCGTCACTTCATAGCCAAAGTGTTTGGCCATGCGGCGAATCTGCCGGTTCAGTCCCTGCACCAGGATAATACGAAATACAAAGGTCGACTCCCGCTTCACTTTGCATTTTTTCGTCACTGTGCCGAGCATCGGTACGCCCGCCGCCATGCCGGCAATAAACTCATCGGTGATCGGCTTATCCACCGTGACCACGTACTCTTTTTCGTGATTGTTACCGGCGCGCAGGATTTTATTCACCAGATCGCCGTGATTGGTGAGGAAAATCAGCCCCTGCGAGTCTTTATCCAGCCGGCCAATCGGGAACACGCGCTTGCTGTGGTTAACGAAGTCACCAATGTTGTCACGCTCGCCCTCTTCCATGGTGGTGACAATGCCCACCGGCTTGTTGAGGGCGATTAATACCAGATCGTCTTCGTTGCGCGGTTCAATCAGCCGCCCGTTGACTTTGACCTCATCCCCGGCGAACACCTGCGCACCGACGCTGGCGCGTTTGCCGTTAATGAAAACGTTGCCTTGTTCGATGTAACGATCGGCGTCACGGCGCGAGCAGATTCCGCTCTCGCTGATGTATTTATTCAGGCGCGTGGATGAGTTGGGCAGCATGGTTCCTCCGAAAAAAAACGGACTATACAGCATGTGCGCGCGTTGCGTAAGACTGGGTTAAGCGTCCGGTGGCGGTTGTTCTTGGCGGTGTGATAGGGCGAAAAAGCGGTGCCGGGTGTCATAGCGATTTATGGCACATAAAAATCCCTCCTGTCGGTTAAAATAGCCCGCACGCCCCTGAGCAAACTCCGGGTATTGTGAACGCCTCTCCGTTAACCAGGCATGAAAATGTACAACGTAAATCATCTTTTCGTCAGCCGGGAAATGAATGTGAAAAAGCTGCTGGCTTACGGTTTCCGCAAGGACGGGCAGGATTACGGCTACCGCTGTGATGTGATGAATAAGCAGTTTACCCTGCAGGTAAACATCACCACCCAGGGTGACATTGCCGCCACCATTATCGATAAAGTCACAGGAGAAGATTACATTCTTCACCGTATTACTTCTGCCACCGGTGCCTTTGTGGGACAGATTCGTGAAGAACATGACGCTATCTTGCTGGATATCGCAGAAAAATGTTTCCCGCAGAAGCATTTCAAAACAGCGCAGGCCGATGCGATTGTTCAGCACCTGAAACAGCAATATCAGAGTGAGCTGGAATTCTTATGGCCGCGCTTTCCTGAAAACGCCATCTTTCGCCGCAAAGATAATCAAAAGTGGTTCGGCGCGCTGTTGACGATTCACAGCAGCAAGCTGGGCCGACCGGATGATAGCCTGATTGAAATCGTCAATATTAAAGTCTCGCCGCAGGCCATCGCTTCGCTGGTCGATGGCGAGGTTTATTTCCCGGGCTACCATATGAACAAAAAGCATTGGGTTTCCCTGTGTCTGGATGGATCAGTCCCGACGGCCGAGGTTTTGTTGCGCATTGACAACAGTTTTAACCTGGCCGGCTAGCCATCGGCGCGGCACCGTATACCTCTTCGCGGCTGATTTCGCCGCCCCATCCGCTCAGCCGCAACGTCTCGCCCGTCAGTTCCACCACCGCAAAGGGCACGCGCGACGGGCCATCCAGCATCCCCTGCAGGGTTATAAACACGGTATCCGCACGGCGGTGATAGCCGCCACGGTGATCGTGGCCGGCAAAACAGGCGCGCACGTCATAGCGGCAGAACAGCTCTGCCAGCTGCGCACCGTTGAGCAGACTGTGGCTGTAGCCCGGTGCCAGCGGATAATGGCCGAACACCACCACCTGCTGGCCGCAGGCGCGGGCCTCAACAAGCTGCGTTTCCAGCCACGCCAGCTGCGTCGCGCCGACCGCGCCATTCCACGGCTGCGCCTGCGGTTGCTGGCGCGCCTGTAAATCAGCCAGCAGTGCGGCCGCGCGCTGGCGATCGTCGCCGTTGTGTTGATTGCAGTACAGGCTGATATCGTTGCCGTCATAGACAATAAAGCGCCAGCCCGGCAGCTGAAAAGCATAGTAACTTTTTGGCAGCGGCAGCGCGTCATCGAGGTGCTGCGCGATGGTCTGGGCGTCGTGATTCCCCAGCACCACGGCATGCGGATGGAGTAGCCGATCGTAGAGCGGCAGCAGCGTGGCATAGCTGTCCCAGTGGCGATCCACCAGATCGCCGAGCGTAACGACAAAATCCAGCGGCTGCTGATTGAGCGCGGTTATTGCCTGCGGCAGCTTATGCAGCGCATGGCGATAGTAGAGATTCGCCGCGACATCCGCCTCAACGTCAGCATATTGCGGATCGGCCAGCAGCCCGAAGCGCAGCGTGCCGTCGAGCGGTGCCGCGCGTAAATCCGGTAACTGATACAGCTCAGCGACATCACCCAGCCGCTGGCGTTGCGCTGCGGTTAGCGCATGAGCATATCCCATCTCTGGCTCTCCTTAGCGAATACCGTCACGCATGAATGACTGAATAAACTGCCGCTGGAACAGCAAAAACAGCAGCAGCAACGGCAAGGTGGTCATCAGCGTTGCTGCCCCAATCAGCGCCCACTGCACGCCCTGCTCCGGCGCAGAAAACAGCTGCAGCCCGACGGTTAACGGACGCACCTGAACCGAGTCGGTGATCACCAGCGGCCAGAGAAAATCGTTCCAGTGGAAGCTGATCGAGACCAGCGCGAATGCCACATAGATTGGCTTTGCCAGCGGAATGTAGATGTGGCGCAGAATGTAAAACCGGCTGGCTCCTTCAACGGTTGCCGCCTCTTCCAGTACCAGCGGAATGCTTTTGAATGTCTGCCGCAGCAGAAAGATGGCGAACGCCGAGGCAAAGTACGGCAGCGCAATGCCGGTCAGGGTATCGCGCAGCCCAAGCGCGCTAATGGTGCGGTAATTATTCAGAATCAGCACATCCGGGCTGATCATCAGCTGCAGCAGAATCAGCGCGAAGAGGAAACCGGAAAATTTCAGGCGGAACCGCACCAGTGCATAAGCGGCCAGCGTGGCCAGCACCAGCTGGACTACCACAATCATCAGCACCAGCAGCGTGGTATTGAGGAAGTAGCGGGCAAACGGTGCCGCGTGCCAGGCATTGATGAAGTTCTCCAGCGTCAGCGGTGCCAGCAGCGAAAAGTGCCCCTGTCCGGCGGCCGGATGAATGGCAATCCACAGCGCCACCAGGATCGGCAAGCTCCACAGCAGCGCGGCCAGCCAAATCAGCAGGTTGAGTGCAAAACCGCCCGGAGAGGATGCAGCTTTCATTGATAATGGGCTCGCTTATCCAGCAGATGAAATTTGATCAACGCAATCGATCCGAGGATCACCAGCAGCACCACCGTCATGGCCGACGCGGCTGGCATGTCCCAGAAACTGAACGCGGTACGATAGATATAAAACAGCAGCAGGCTACTGCTGTTGTTCGGGCCGCCGTTGGTCATGGCAATCACCTGATCGACAATGCGGAAGGCGTTCATCGAGGCGTTGATCAGCACAAACAGCGTGGTTGGCAGCAGTAGCGGCCACTGCACGCGGCGGAAAATG
>NZ_VOQX01000058.1:0-32301 GCF_016643525.1 Pantoea sp. Morm
GACGTAGTCCGGCTCTGGCCGGAAGACGACGATGAAGATGACCTCAGCGGTCGCGCTCAGGCGTGTACCGGCCGGAGAACCTGTCAGGGACGACGCCCTCCGATAGTTCTGTTCTTAAACCGACACAGACATTTCACCGCGATGTATTCAGGCATACAGTGGCTGTTTTGAATGAAAGGAAGCTGCTTCTGCCGACCGTGCGTGACCGACAGCAAGTCCCCCTTCAGATGCCGGGATCGTCTGGCGTATATCCCATGACCAGCTGAAGAAGAATGCGCAACGTTTCCTGCCTGCTCCCGTCCGCTTCATCCGTAATTTGTCTCATGATCTGCATGATTATGGTTTTGTTACTGATCGGTACTCCCTCTGCAAGGATGGTGCGGATAATGTCGTCCAGTGTCTCTTTTTCTGACTTAAACCGGTTACCGGTGCCAGACAGGTAGGCCTGAATGTGTGCGACCGAATTCGTATTTCTCATGCTGTGAAGGTCCCTGGCTGAATGTGTGCTGCAACAGTCGATGGAAAAGAGGGTGACCGGCGTGCCCCATCTGTGAAATACCCGCCTGATTAGTCAAGTATATGGCAGTAAACGAGGCGCGGAGCGGACAGCGTAAGATTCAGAAAAAGCGGGGGAGGGTGGGCAATGCATGCGGAAAATCATTTATGTCGGTACAAACACGGACTGAAGGCAGTCAACGTCCGTTGTGGGGAACTGGCTTTATTGTCACCCCTTCGTGCTGCTTATATCGCGACAGAAATTAATTCCGTCCGTTATATAACCAGGCATACAGTGGCTGCTTTAACAGGGAAGGAGGTGAGATATGTGGCAATTTTATTATCTGCTCAGGATGGGGCAGGAGGACCCGCTTCACGTGAAAGGGTGCTTATGCCTCAAAGACCACCCGGAGCGACGGTTTCTGGGCTCGGCCATCAGTTACCGGAACGCGTATCAGATTGCGTCAAAGCGCCTGAGTGTACGGGCCTCCATCTGCCGGCTGTGCGTAGACGACAGCATGACTGAGACGGGGGACTCCACGCTTTTGCCGGCCCCGTAATGGGTCGTTTTTACGCTTAAGTCACAGAACGGAGAATTCTTCACGTCAGATACCGCCACGGACCTAAACTTAACGTTACCCGATACCGGGTGACGGAGGTAACCATGGCTGACCGTAACGATAAAAATGTGAAGGATGGCAAAGACGCCGACCACAGCAAGCTGCCCGCGGGCAACAAAAAAGACACCAGGGACAGCGACACCATGAAGCAGAAGGGCGGGAAGTAGCCCCACTGGAGCGCTGCATGTCTGAACACCCGATGCCTGATGACGCCACGCCCCTGCCGGACGGGATACCCGAGCCCGGTCATGAGGACGAGGTGCCGGGCGGCGACAGAGATATCCCGCCCGACCGGGGTGCCATCCCCCTTATTTAACCGCCTCCGGGCGGTTTTTTTTCGTACGTATTTATGCGCACCGCTTAAAGCGATACACTGTATATATCCCCAATAAGCGGAGCGCATCTGAAAAACGAACGTGAGATACAGGACCTGATGCACGAAGTCATCGGGCTGGCCATCAGGCAGATACTGCGCAGGGGCGAATCAGTGAACCCGCACGAGCTCATCGGTACGCTCTGGCGCCTGAAGGAGTCCAGCGCCGATGTTACCCTGCGCGAGGCCTGCAACCGGGCCATCCGGCTGTTTGCGGGGAAAATGAACTGAAGGGTAGCCCTGACCCGGCTCCAGCCTCACACAGCCTGGCCGCCGGCGTCGTCCGGCGTGTGGGTCACGACCAGCTCCAGCACGTTGCGCAGCACCGCCTGCCGCTGCGCGTCCTGCTCGCGTTCAAGCTCGCGAATGACGTGCATGATGAGCGTTTTGTTGGTCAGCTTGCCGCCCGGGGCCAGAATCGCCCTAATGGCCGCCTCAAGCTCGCCACGCTCTGCCGCCAGCGCCTCGCCACAGTTCTGCAGGCGGTCGCGAATGGCGGTTACGGAATTTGTGTTTTTCATGCTGTGAAGGTCCCTGCCGGAGCAACCTGAGCGGATGACGGCGCTGGAAAGAATGACGCGATTTTTGTTGTATTGCCGGGTGAACTGCATCCGCAGCGCAGGCCTGGCGTCAGTATCATTATAGGAGGGGAGGCAGAAAAGCGCTTCGTTAACCGGGCTACTTTGTCTGACTCAGCATCCAGCTGAGCTTTTAATGCACAAAGCAGAGCGGGTGCCCGTCGCCCGCCTTAGTGGAGTAGTTATCTCATCTCATCGTCTTCATCAGCCTGCAGGCGAATGGTCGCCTCGCCGCCGCCACTGAGGTCTCCAGCATCGGAGAGTATCCAGCTCTGAGCCGCGCCGGCGCGGGCGCCCACGGTGCGGAAATCACGCAGCCAGGCTATTGCCGCACTGATGCGGGCAATACGACTGCTGAGCTCCTCAGCTCTCAGCATAACGTTAAGCTCCGTCAGGAGAGAGTCAACGGTTATTTCCTGTTCACGCACGGCAAGATTGACAGCTGCTTCACCAATAATTGCGTGACCGGTCATGTCTTCGCTGTACAACACGTTTACACCTCGCTTAAATAATGAGAATGATGTTAACCACATCTTAATTATAGCAAATGGGATGGGATTAATTAAATTCCATCTGTCGTCATGACCTATAGATAAATAAGGTAAAATATAATGAATCTTTGTGGTTTGATATAAGTGACTGATGTGCGGCTGTTTATAGAAGTAATCTGATTATGTTTTCGTGTTATACGGATGTCGGGTGCGTTAGCCTCAGGTGTTCTTGTATCAGGTCATGCACAGAGAAATACTTTAACAAGGCTGGCATGAGCCATCTGCCCGTATCAGGTTCACCATAAAAACGTGTCATGTTTATACGACTCTTCGGGCGCCTTAAGCTGGCAGGAATGTATTCATAGCGCGGGGTGTCCAGCAAATGATAATGAGCGACAGGTTTAAGGGTTTCGTTTTAATTTAAAAAGCAGATTGAAATTGCAGCCGATACAGGCCATCCGGTGCTGACAGTTGTTCAAGAAGGGATTCATGCAATACGAATTGCCCAATTCATAATACGTCGCGGGCCTGGTCAGAAAGGCGGCTTCGAGGTCGTGATCAATCAGTACGCTAATCATATTAAGCGAAGATTGGCTTTCCCCTTTTTCCAGGAGATTAATGTCTGCTTCTGGCACAAGGTGGACGTCTGGCACGAGACTCACTTAATAATCAGTAACGCCATTTAAGGATTAGCATGCATGCTGTCGGTTGTCCTGCACTGATTGCTCCTCACATGCTCCTCACTTTCTTTGCTCCTCACTTCTCCTCACCTGATTTTCTAAAAATCGCTCCCAGCCCAGTCATATCAGGGGTTTCAGTGACTCTCCTCACTTCCACTGTGTATATGTGAGGAAAGTGAGGAAAATTCTTCCTCTTCCTCATGTCTCCTCACCTTTCCTCACTTCACTCCTCACATTGTCGTCTGGTCATTAGCATCATCATTTCGCCATCAACCGTAAGTAGCCCTTCAGTTTCAGGCTTTGTTACCCAGCGACTGAAGTTTTTAACGTCAAGCCCAGGCGCTTTCATATCATCCCGAATGACCGTACGCGTGCAGATGTCGTTGTTCATGGTCCGGCTGCGGATCAGGTTCCAGAGTGCAATGTGATTATCGGTAAGTTTTGCGATGTCACTGAGTTCAGGTGCCAGTTCTGAAACCTCGCGTGAAACATCCCGCACGGTCAGTGAATGGATTTACTCTCCCTCTTCATACGTAAACATTACTGACTGCAGGTCGCATGCCCGGTGTTTTGGCATCTTTCATTTTCGTGCGGGTTCGCATCATGGCTATTTGTTCAACTTCTTAATTATCGGACACATAAAGAGCAGCAACTCTATTTTAAACGCACGAAAAAAAAGAATAGTACTTTAACTCTCCACCTCTCCACTTTTTGCTTTTTTTACTTTATTTTCATGGTTTTAATGGGTGGAGAGTTGTTATTCAAGTGTCCACCACTCTCCACCCATTCCTCAGACTCTCCACCTGTTCTTTCTGCATTTCAGAAGGAAGGTGGATACTATCCACTCTAACTCTCCACCCATTAACCCTTTGTTTTAAAATAAATATATAAATAATGGGTGGAGAGTTAATAATTAACTGTCCACCTATTAACTTATTGTTTTAAAAATAAAAATTAACCAAAGTGGAGAGTAGTGGACACTTTTTTAATTTATTTATTTTTCCTGTTCTCCGGCAGCAAAAGGCAACCACGCTTCAGCATCCTGGCTGAGCGTGAGGTTAGAGCGCATATGGCCCCTGGTACTTTTCCTGCGAAGATACGCTTTACCATACTCAGCCATGGCCCCGGGCATGTCCGTACCGAAGCGCGTCAGCGATACCGGCTTGCTCAGTCCGTTCGCCCGCATGTAAGCCATGTAGGCGTGATAGAGATAGCGACGCGGGCTGAACGGAACAATTTCTGCGTTGCCGATAAACATGCCGTCACACTGCGGTGAAGCCGTCAGGTAACCGCAGAAATCCACCAGCGAATCGCACTCGCGCTTGATGGTCAGGGCCTCCTCAGACGTCTGCTGTTCAGACAGCAGCTGACGCGCCTCCTGCTGGTCCGTAAAGCGGGTAAGAAGGTGGCGGATAATGACCGGCAGCTCAGCCTCTATATTTGCCGTCATCAGCGGATCGCGTTCGTCTTCCGGGATGACCCGTGAAAAGTTAAAAATGACCCGGCGCCGCGATATGCCCCCGCTGCGATCGCTGAAGGTCATGGCGTTATTGTTGACGGCCAGAATGACGGCCGGGATGCGCGTGGAGTACGGTGGCTTATGCTTGGGATCGATCGCCACCTTGTCCCCGCCGGTAATGGCCTTGATGCCGGCACCGTCACCGGCATAGCGGGTCATGTCCGGCATGATGATGAGCGAGTACCCCACGATGAGCGCGCGCTCGCGCGGGTTCTCCAGCGCGGCCATGCTGGCTGAGACGGTGTTGCCCTTACCCGCCAGCATGGTGCAGATTTCGGCCATCACGCTTTTCCCGCTTCCTCCCGCCCCCGTGACCTCAAGGAATAGCTGCCAGTCGTAGCGGTTGGCCATCACCATATAGAGGGCGGCCAGTATCCGGTCGGCCTTGCGCGGATGATGCCCGGCGCACCCGTTCAGCCACTGCTGAAAAACAGGCGCGTGCCCGGCCAGCGTCTCGTTCTGCACCGCCGCCGTGAAGGTGACGTCGCTGGCGATAAGCAGCCAGTCACCGGGGTCGTGCGGACGGAAAATCCCCTGCCGGGTGTCAAACACCCCGTTACGGAAACCGACAAGGTGGCGGGACGGCGCTCCCATCACCGGCAGGCTCAGCTTCATGGCGTCGACGGCATTCTTCATGGCCGGCATGGAATAGGCCGTTTCGCTGTCGATAAAAATGGCCGCCATCTGGCGCGCCAGCGCCCGGTCGCTCAGCGGCTGCCAGACGATGCCGTTATAGTGATGCACCACGTCTGAATCAGCATCCAGCGCCAGCTGCCCGCTGTAATGCTCAAGAAGCACCCCGCCGCGCTGGCTGGGCCCCATCTGGGAAAGGGACAGCCCCGCCTGGCGGGGAGCTGCCGGCTGCTCTTTACCGGCGGGAAAAAGGCGGTTGATACGTTCTGAATCACACAGCAGCGCCTTAACGGCCTCCCCGCCGGTGTAACCGGCAATCAGGTTCATCCGCGTCTGACGCTGCTTCCTTTCGTCTGTCTGGCAGAAGCCTGCCTCACACAGGGCTTCATAGCTCATGCCGCGGCCCGGCACAAAGTCTTTCATTTTCTGCGCCAGCCGGCCGTAGCAGGAATGTTTATCGCGGTGCCGTGAGGCGGCCTCACGGGCCGCTTTTTTATCAACGGGATGACCATTCACCCACAGGTAGATGCAGGTGAACAGCGCGTCAGACAGGGTTTCCGTCTCCGTTTCCGTCACGCTCATTTCGGTATCCCTCCGCTCATCTGGAATTTGCCAATCAGCGGGTGGTACCAGTACGCCGAGCCGTACTTCCGTTTGGCCGCACGCAGCACCAGACGGGCCGCCTCACGGAATTTTTCGTCCGGCACCAGATAGCCTCCGGCCCTGTACCGCACCAGCATCACGCCGGCGTTTTTTGCCAGCTCCTCCGCCTTTTTGGTGGAGATGCCAAACTCCGCCGCCAGCGTGCTGACCGGCGCCATGCCGGGCGGAATGGTACCGCCCTGTGAATCCACCAGCGCGTTCAGGCTGGCCTCCAGGTCCCCGACGCGCGCAGTGAGCGCCTCCACCCGGCTGGCCAGCTCGTTAAACTTCACGTTACTGATCATGGTGCTTTCCTCCGTCAGCCCTGAGCGCGCGGTAGATCTCAAAGTTGATGTCGCAGGCCAGGCTGATGAGGTGCCGCAGCTGGGGCGAACACTCCTGGCAGGCCTTGTCCATAATCACCTCAAACAGCGAGGTGGCCATCTCGGCCTGGAATTCAGCCTGATCTAAATCCATGGGCTCACGCATTTCGGACCTCCTGAACGGGCAGCGGGTCCGCGGGAGAGAGGGCAAGGCAGCGGACAGCCTGCTCTGAGCCGGCGCCGGTGCAGAGACGGAGCGGGGGTACAGACCGGTCCTGACGCGAAACGGCCAGGAAGCGATACTGATATTTAGGGCGAGTTTGGGTATGCTTGTTCACAGCCATAACTGTTACCTCAACTAACGGTTTGGTAAGACGCCCCGTATGTGTTGCGAGCACTGCGGGGCGTTGCTTTGTATGGAAACGAAAACTAACATGGTCGTTACCATGTAATAAAATATAGGAAATGGTAATTACCATGTCAACACAAAGTGAGAAGCGTTCTCCCCAATACCAAATGCGTTTGCATGAGGACTTCAGGCAACAATTAGAAGAAGTTGCTAAACAAGATGGTGATAATACGCTTGCGACCTGGATTAAGCGGGTACTTCGCAAAGAACTCCAGTCCAGAGGCATCGAACCTAAAGGCTGACTATTGATGCAAGAGAAAAGAACTAAGCGCAATTTTGATCGTTTGAATAGCACTGCTAAAAACATTCGGTTCGAAGATGAGCTTTTGGAGCAAATCGATACTGCCGCAGGATCTGGTAAGTTCAGCTCCTGGGTTAAAGAAGCATGCCGAGAAAAACTAGAGCGCCAGGAAATCGAACCCAAAGGCTGATCACCATACAGAACATCAGCAAGTGCATAAATTCCGGATGCCATATCAAACTCATCCCGCCAGAAGCATGTGAAGGTTCGCTGAGTCAGCATGGGTAGCCTCACATGGTCTGCGTACGACGCGTGGACGCCAGATAAGCGTCCAAATCTGACTGAAAATAAATAACCTTGCGACCGACTTTGTAATGCGGAATTTGCACCTTCCCGGTGCTGGCCCAGTTAGCCAGTGTCTGTGGCGTAACCCCCAGATAGTGCGCTGCCTCTGACCGGGTCAGACGGCAAGGTGTTTTCAGGCTGAGAGGGAATTGCATGAGTATCACCATCAATATCAGTTGAAGACTGATGGTGAATATCTATCGCCGGAGATACTGTGTGTAGCCTTAGAACGCGCTGTAATCGGATCGGAACGCGCTATAAGGGGATCATAACGCGTTATGAGGGTACGACCAGCCGAAAAGGCGGATACGGGCGAACTTTGGAAGCCGGCCCGAGTTTCTCCTCTTTAATCCAGCGTGCCAGCGTCTCTTCACTGACCTGTCCTTTCAGTTGGACATATACTTTGTTGATCATGGCATTTTTAGGGGTGTGCGGATAATGGCGCCAGGTTTCAGACATTATCGCGATCACTTCATCTGCATGTTTATTACGCCGTCCTGACGCATTCCTGCTGTTATGGCCGCTATACACTTCCCGACGGAACTCTTCAGACTGACGCAGCTTATTCATGGCGACATCAATAAACGTTGCGGTATCGGTCTGTCCCAGGATGTCGAAAGACTTCAGAACAGGAAGGAGTGAAATGGCTGTGTGGTAGTGCTGTTCAAGCAGAAGCAGCAGATAGGATTTAAGCAGGGCCAGCCGGGCACGGTCATAGCTGCCTTTCGCGAGGTCCATACACCAGAGCGGATCTGAAATTTCGGTGATATACGTCCTGCGGTCTGCATCACTGAAGGACAACGCCTGGTAAAACATATTGATATAACCTGTCACCGGTTCTGCCATAGCCAGCTCTTCCAGCTTTTTTGTCATTTCCGCTTTGATATCATCAATCATTTTCTGACCTCATTCACCTTTTCTGAGAGTGAGAAAAGCAGTCTTCGTTTCTCATCATCACTGAGGTGTTCCAGCGCTTCTTTCAGCCGGGCATCAAGACCTTCGGGCTTCTCTGTTCTCCCGCTGTAGCTCAGGATGGCGTGCTCAATTTTTGCTGCCGGTGCCTGCAGTTCATCCGCACCAAAGTGCAGATACCCCTGGGTCACATCGGCACTGCGCAGCGTTCTGTGGTTCATCAGGCGCTTCAGGATATAGCTTCCTACCCCGGCCAGCTCCGCCACGGTACCGTAAGTTCGCCTCGCGTCATGCCACTTGAACGGGATGGGCTGCAGATTGTCCGGATTGGGTTCAGGAACCGTTGACCGGCTTATGCGCCCGGTGACGTGGCGGTATTCTTTGATGGTGGTCTTTATGCCCGGGAAGACCAAAGGATGATCTCCGCGCCGCGCCGCAGCGCGTCGGCGGAACAACGCCAGTAAGGTACGGGTAATGGGCAGTTCAAGCGGGTCGCCGTTTTTTGTCGTATCTATCCAGAAGTAGCGGCCTCCCAGGTTAACGCAGGACCAGGCGAGACCGAATATTTCGGACTTCCGCAGGCCCGTGAACGTGGCCATCTCCACGGCATCACACACGGTCGCTGCGAAATCATTACGTTCACGCTCCGCCTGCTCCCTCACCGTCTCTATCGCAGATAACCAGCGGCCAAGATCATGGGTACGGATGCGGTCACTTTTCCTGACCGTGCCATGCCATTTCCGCTTAGTGCTGAGCACCAGTGTGGGTGGATCGGGAAGCAGGGTTCGCCCTTCCTCATCCCGGTAGTGATCGTGTGCGAAACGGTAAACCGCCCTGAGTGCGCGGGCCCATAAGTCCGCCTGCGCATGACTCCCCTGCCCGGTGCCCCGTCGCAGGGAACGCTTATCCGCACCATACCAGACCGTGCCATGCGTGATGGCTTTATGACGGGCTTCAACGCGATCGCGGGTGATGTAAGCCAGAGGCTGTGAGAGCCAGTCCCCTGAATAGTTGCCCAGAATGCTCCGGTATTGTTTTGATGTGGCCGGCTTCAGGCGATGCTCGCGGCTGAGAATATAGGTGTTCAGGGCGTCCTGCAGGGTGACGGCTGCCCGTTCGTTCGTGCGCTTCTGAATATTGGGGTTCTGACCGCTGAGAGCCATGCTGCCCATGACCTCCAGGGCTTTCGCCCGGGCATTCTCCACCGACAGCGCAGGAAAACGTCCCAGCGTTGCCCGGAAAAACTTGCCGTTTTTCTTGCGGGACACACAGAAACTTTTAGTGCCGCTGACGCCGACACGGATCCGTAGCCCGTTTACAACCGTGTCGCCATACTCCACCTGTCCCCTGGCAGCAGGCGGCAGCTCTTCCAGCCTGGTTTTCGTGAATTTGAACGTTTCCATCCAACCTCCTCTACCACACGATCAGGGTATCCTGCGAATCGCATGGTCCAGCCAGGATACCTATAGGATTCCCCGAGAGCGTATTTGGAATGATTTCTGGTTATTTATACAGCGGTCATTATATTGGGAAGGTACTGAAAAGTATAGAGAGGGATTTTAACGTAAGCTGTTGATTTTACACTCATAATCGCTTGGTCGCTGGTTCAAACCCAGCAGGGGCCACCAAATTTAGTGATGAAAATCATGCAGTTAAGCCACCTTTTGAGGTGGCTTTTTTGTTTGCTATTTTCGCCATTGGCAGCAAAATGGCAGCAGGTTTTTCCATTCACCCTCCTATCGGTGTCAAACTGTCCCAGCACCCTGATTTCTTTAACTCCCTGAGGAAATCAATCATGCGAAGTGATTTTTACTATGGTATGGACATTTAGACCGTAGCCAATGTTATGATGGTTCTGTCCACCGATTTGTGCGAAATTTGTCACTTATAACTTTGTGATTGTTAAATCACTATGATGAAGAAAATAGAAGTTAATTGAATGAATTAATATCTAATGCTTTCTTATTTGGGTCAAAGACAATGAAAATAGAAAGAAAATATATGATCAGCATTCTTGGCTTACTCTTAGCAGGGTGTGGTGCATTGCTGGTTGCAAAAATAATTGGCATGTCAGGTATAAAAAATACATTCATCACATCATTCTTTGGGGTTTTAATTGGTGTGGTATGTCGCGAGCTTTTTAAAAAATCGGTAAAACACATACAGGATTTAGAGAGTATACAGATTAAAAACCTTCGCAAAAAAAACACAAGCCTACTCAAAGAGAAAAATGAATTACAAAATAAATCCTCCCTTGAAATAATTAACGCAGGAAGTGCAGCGGTAACAATTAGCTTATCCATTAGCAAGAAAATTGAAAAAAAGATAGCAGAAAACAAAAACCAAACTGTTGTTAATCTTTTCCTCTTGAGTGAAAAAAAATCTCTGTTGGTTTCTAAGTTCATAGCAATTATATTGCTTATCCTTGGAGTTTTAGCTGTGGTTTGGCGAGATCTCGGACCAACTTGTTTGCTACCGGGAGGGATTCTATACTGCTTATTAGAATTAAAAGAAAGAAAACTTACATATCGAGTTGTTAACGGTTATTTTGGTGCCAATGCAACAGAGGCATTGGCACTCATAAAATTTATACACGAAAACATTGACGATATTGGTAATAATAGCGATGGAGGGAAGAGGAAAATTCTCAATGATGAATTAAAACCTCAACCTGAGTCAGCTTCTTTACCTGGCGAGGTTCAACATGGTTGATATGGACCTTGTAACAAAGAGAATTAATGCTGCTCTGAATATTGTCCTCTTTAGCTATCCTAAACGGACATCCTTCGGCTTGTTGATCGGATTTTTTCCGTTAGTGTTAATTCACACATTCAAAAGTAATATCGAAGCGAAGGGCATTAGTATTGATTGGCTTCATTACTTAGCTTGTGAGCTTATTGGAGTTTTACTAATGAACCTAAAATCAATATATGAAGCCTTTGAAGGTAGCTCAATTGACGAAGCATTTAGTAACACACTTAAGTCTATTGAAAAAAACACGACTTTATCAAATCAAGAAAAAAGAGAGCTTATAACTAAAACTTTAGCAGCTCAAATAGATAGTCTTTCAACTGATCAAGTTGAAAAAGTACAAAAGCAAATTATTGAAAAGTAAAATTTTTCCTGCCCCTGTGTATTAAAAAGGGGCAGTTTTCCTATCAAAGTTGATGCATTTATATCGATGATTATAACCACAACGGTTGCTGCTGATTTCTTCCCGGATGCGGTGGCACTGGCTTAACCGTTCCCGGCTTCATAATGATCTCTGAAACTGTCTCATGTGATTTAAAAGTACAGCTGCAATTAATGTTCTGGCACTGGTTATATCGTTCTTTAGTTGTTGCTGATACCTGAAAGCTGCTGCGGGTATGTGCGGCATTCCCACACAAAGGGCAATTCATCATATTATCGTCTCCAAAACCCAATTGAGATAAATATTACTCAATTTAACCATTTTGAGATAGCACTATTCCATTTCAAGCGAATCTATTTTCACTTCCAATTCAATGCTGGTCGTGTAGCCGTTCTCCGCACTTAGTCCGTGCGTCAGCGTCGTGATAATCCACTCCCCGGCATCAATCTGCTGTTTGAACCCGCTCACCTTCACCGGCATTTCCGTGTAGAGATCCGCACGGCCCGCGCCAGCTGAATAGAGAACGTCGCCACCCCGCGCTGCAGCCGCTCCCACTGCATTTTGGCGGCGCGCTCGGCGTTGGCCCGGTTCGCATAGGTGCGGCTCAGCACCAGGACGTTCTCATCCGTGCCGATCAGATAGTCGCCCTGCTTCGCCTCCGGCTCCTTCTTCTGCGCAACAGGCTTGCGGCGTTTACGCTTCACCGTGGTTTTCGGCTTTTTCTGCGGCTCGCTGGTATGCAGCGAGCTTGCAATAACGCCGGTGTAAACATCGCGGTTCAAACACTTCACTCGATCGAAGACAGTTACGCCTCGCTTGGTCAATTTAGAATTGGTGTATTTCAGGGCGATGTTTAAAGAGCTGCGCCGGTTAGATGAATGGACCGCACCGAATCCGTTAGAAAACGTGCGAGAGTTCAAAATCAGTGAATCGGAGATGGCGTATCTCACCATTGAGGAAATTAGAATCCTTCTCGTCGAATGTGAAAACAGCCGATCAAAAGATCTGACGACCATTGTGAAAATTTGCCAGGCAACTGGCGCACGATGGAGTGAGGCCGAAGGCTTGAAGGGGGACCAAATCCGCGCCGGTCAGATCATCTACCTGAAAACTAAAGGCAAGAAAAACCGCGCGGTGCCGATAACTGAAAATTACAGGCAGAACTGCCATCGGGCAGAAAAACGCAGTTGCTCTTTAAACCTTGCTATTCATCCTTTAGAAAGCCATGCAACGCGCTGGCATCGAGACACCCGCTGGGCAGCTTACGCACGTCTTACGACACACCTTCGCGTCTCATTTCATAATGAACGGGGGTAATATTCTCGTGCTTCAGCGGATATTGGGACATACGGATATTAAGGTGACGATGCGGTATGAGCACTTTGCGCCAGATCCTTTGGCAGAAGCGATGCTACTCAATCCATTGTTTCGAGTAGAATCACAATAAAAAAGTGTTTTTAGTGGATCAGTGAATATTATGAGTCATATTTTAATTTCTGTATCCTTAATAAAAAGTCGCAAGATTTTTTGTAAACCTCATGTAACTCTGGCAACAGAATTAACGTTAAAATATACCTTCATTTTATTAATCCCTTTGAAGGGCTGATAATATTGGGTCCCAAAATCATAACTTCTGAACCTTTACGCTTCTCTTGGGCAGTATAGTTCAAAAAGTATTCCTCTTGGCGATAGCCGGAATAAATTTCTTTAATTTCATCAGCATTATCATAAGATACAATCCAAGGATGTTTAACTTCCTTTAATTTTTTGCAGATAGCAACATGATCTTCATGATTATAATAATTTCGATACAAACCAGCCCCCTTGTGATAATATGGAGGATCAAGATACAAAAGTGTATTCTTCGGCAAATCTTTGACAATATTATCCATCAAAGCAATAGCATCATAATTATGAATTTTTATTCTCGAACTAAAAGCCCCAATCATTTGTATTCTTGAAATCAAATCCACCTTATTAAATCTTACATCAAGGGTCCATTTCCCACTTTGATTTTTCCCCCCTATAACTCCAGCTTTTAATATCCCAGAACGATTTGTCCTATTTAGAAAAAATGTTGCCAATGCAATATCAACTATTGAGTTGTTATCGATATCATTGATTATTTTTTTTTGCTTTTCCCATTGTTCAATAGTTACAGGAACCTTTGAAATAGCAGTGCAAAGCTCTTCTGTGTGATGAACAGCAGCGTACCAAAATGAATATACAGCTGGATCAAAATCATTAATGTATATTCTTGATACAAATTCATTGAATAATAGGTCTAAAGCGACACCAGCTCCGCCAGCATAGGGTTCGACATAATGTCCATCATTCAAGCCATTAGCCTCAATCACTCTTTTGAGGTAATAAGAAAACTTGCCTTTACCACCCGGATACCGCAATGGTGTCGAAAAATTTGATTTTGCCATAGTAAATCAATGAATTAATTAAGAACTTAGAGCACAGTTTAACTCATGTGCCCTAAGTTGACCAACGCATTATGCCCAAATTGCTCTCAGCATCGGCATATACTCTTCTGCAACAACTTTCAGCTCAGAAGGTAAAGGAGAGCTGGCTGTGCTGTGTACAAACTGGTTTAGATGATCAATCGAACCAACGGTTTGAGTGCCAGCTGCTCGACGACAAATCGCTTTTGATTCTGATTTATTTAAAAGTTCAATTGATTCAAGATATTTAGTGACAGAAACGATTTTTATCGCCAACTTGTCGTCTTCTGTAAGAGGTTTATTATTATCATGTCTAACTATATTGTCCCCCGACTTTACCATGCGTTTCATGTAATCATCACAGCTTACCTCAAGGAACACCCTAAAGGTAATGGCTGTGGCATTTGGAATGCGCTCAACCTCAAGAGAAGATCTTAACTCTCGATAGATCTCATTAATCCTATTATTTGATATATTGAGAGACCATGGGATAAGATATTTACGGCTTCTTGAAGAAGATTTCGCTTTTGTTTTTTTTCCATTATCATCTTTCTTATCATGCTCTTGCTCCTTATCCTCGTGAACACCATTAGGCTCAGCTTGCTCCTCTTTTTTTGAGGCTGGCTTTCCAAGGAAACCCTCTTTTTCTTCAGAGCCACCATCAGAAGACAATCCATTCGAAGAAATTGTTTTTTTGAGAGATTCCTGGTAAAGATATTCCGGATTTAATTCTGGTGGTATATGACTAAGGAATAACTTACGATCACCGTCATTGCGAACATCATTAACGTTATATCCTTCATGTCGGAACATACGTATAGAGAATTCAATTGATGGTGCCGAAATCTCTAATGGATATTTAAACTGGATATATCTGTCTTTGAAAAATATTGCGAATGCGTCCTGCGCCCTTTTGGAAGCAAAAAGACGCGTAAGTGTAGTTACCGGAATTTGATTAATATCACTAATAATTATTTCGTCAAATATTTCAGGATTATTTCGGACAATCTCTCTTATCTGTCGCCCTATAGAATCCACTCCTGTCTGTCTAGCACGGCGTTCATCTCGAATGTCGCTATCCCAAGGCACACGTCCTGCGCCACCGTTTTGACCGGTGTGTTTAAGTTCTACCCAGACATCACCCTCTTCCCGACTAGTGACAACGCTACATTCAATCTCGCTAGGAAAGCGATCTGCTATTTCTTTATGGGCAGCGACGAAATCTTTGTAGTACTTTTCTTGTGTACATAGATCTGGGCGCTGTAGAAGTTTTAGTGCAGTTAATCGTCTATTCCCTTCAAGAACTATGAAGTTCCCCTTATTATCTGGTACAACGAGTTGCAATTCTGTAGGGTCAAGACCATGAAGGACTATGTGCTGTGCAAGTTTGAGAATCTTTTTTGTATCCTCAGGATCAGCGAGCATCAACTGAATAGCTTCGCGCTGATTTTGGGCAACATCACCGCCAAACCTAACATTTTCTTGGTCAATTTTAATGAGGCTAAAGTCTATAGGCCTTATATCTCTTTTCACGGATAGGCATCCTTACTGTGTGTAGTAAACCTAAGCTATCAAAGCATTAAGTAGATTAAAAGTGACAGATTGTGAAGTCGTTAAGATTAGTGTCATTTATGCTACGCCCGTAAAGGACTAGATCATCACCACTAAGGGCTGGTCAGGATACGCTGCTACTTGGGTATGGCTAAACACCTTTCAGAATTCGTTATTTCAGCCTGTTACTTAAATCTCACTGACTCAAGATTCATTGTTATTTTGATGGGAACCACGTATTAACTTCAAGTAGCAGTCAATGATGATACCAATTTGATTTAATATAGCATATGATGGAACGAGCCACTCTTCGCTTAAAAAAAGAGATCACAAAACTTATAATAATTAACTTTTCATGATTTTAGTCGTTATTAAATAAAATATTAGTAAAGACTATAAACTTTTCTTGAGATCGAATTCAAATTTAAGTGAACCAATTCCATTTAATTTATTTTCGTAAACACATAGGAATTATAATTTTTCATGCCGACCTTGATAAAATTGGCAGCAAAGTGGCAGCAGAGCTCAACGCTATGTGCAACTCCTCATCACCCCCGGCCTATAAAAAACATACAAATCAGTATCTTAAATATTTCAATCGCGTCAAAATGGAACTCAGAATCACTTTTCGGTGGTTAAAAAATTAGCGAAGGCCGCCAAATTACTCTATTACATCATTTACTTAAGCCACGTTTTAATCAGGTAATTTTTATTTAAATTTTAACAATGGCGATGAAGAGGCAGAGCTTTTTCCCGTTACTGTTAAAACTTCACTGTCATCCTGCTCGCTTTAACCTAAAACTACAAGTCTTACCAGCCTTCAAGACTCATGCTTTCCAATCCTGTTATTGTGTTAAGAACCGTCTATTACAGACAACGACGCCAGAATCTACCTCGCTAAACCTGCATGCAGCCTCACCTTCTCCAGAACCACACATTTTGCACACCATGCGCAGCACATACCAGTGACTGCCAGCCGCTTACCTGCCAGATTATCTATTCAAAAATCCATTCACCTATCTATTCATAAAGTGATTCAACACCATGTCAACGCATTCGGAAACCGTACGTCAGCTTCTCAATAGCGGGCCGATGACAGGAAGGCAACTCATTGAAAAAATGAGTATAAGCCAGCCTACGCTTTCCCGTGCGATTAAAGAACTGGGTGATGACATCGTCAAAATCGGGGCGGGTCCATCTATTCAATATGCCCTGCGGGATACGTTTCGCGGATTCCGCTCGGCCCCGATTTATCGTGTTACCGATGAAGGGCAAATCAAACCTCTTGGTGAGCTGATTCCGGTTCGTCCGAAAGGGTTTGTGATGGTGCAGGCGGACCAGAAAAGCTTTCACAGCGACGGGCTGCCGTGGTGGCTGTTTGACATGCGACCGCAGGGCTATCTCGGCAGAGCGTATGCCTCAACTTATGCCAGCGGGCTCGGTCTGCCGGCGAATCCCGAACAATGGGCGGACGCAGATGTGGTCAGAGCGCTGCTGGCGCAAGGTCATGATGCGATCGGCAACCTGCTGATCGGCGAGCAGGCGCGCAGTCGATTTCTGGAAATGCCCGAACCAACACCCGTGGAGCGCGTGACGGCGTATCCCGAACTGGCGCGGGCTGCGGGCGCTGGTGAGGTGCCGGGCTCATCTGCGGGTGGCGAGCAGCCAAAATTCTGCACCTATACCGAACGCGGTCATGTGCTGGTGAAATTCACGGCGGCAGATGACAACCCAGTCAGCGAACGCTGGCGCGATCTTCTGATGGCTGAGCATCTGGCCCTGAAAGTGCTGGGTGTTGAGACCGACGTGTTTGATATTGCAGGGCAGCGCTTCCTCGAAATCCCCCGCTTCGATCGGGTGGGCAAAATGGGCCGTATCGGCGTGTTTTCGCTGCGCGCGCTTGATGCGGGGTTCGTCGGCAAGGCCAGCGCAAGTTGGCCAGTCCTCGTCAACCAGCTTGTGGCGGAAAAGTGTGTTCAGCCTGAGGCCGCCCACAGCACGGCCCGGCTTTGGGCATTCGGCATGCTGATCGGCAATACCGACATGCACGCCGGTAACCTGTCATTCATCAGTCGCCATGGCCGTCCTTATCACCTCGCGCCGGCATATGACATTCTGCCGATGGGCTTTGCGCCCAGAGCGGGCGGCGCCATCGTGAATACGCTGCGGCCAGCGTCACTGCCGGAAGTGGTTAGCAGCGATACATGGCGGGAAGCGCTGGCTTTGGCAGAGGAATTTTTGTCTCTGACGAACAGTTGCGATGGCTTCTCAGATCGTTTTGCGCCGTGCCTCGCCGCGTTACAGCAGCATCTGGATGACGCCCGAGCGCGCATCGCCCGACTCGGCTAAGCGCTTTTCCTGATTGATAATTTCTTCAAAGTTGCATCCTCGAAACAGGCGGTGATTAACCGCCTCGCACCCGATTTTTGCCCCCGCAACTTTGCAAAAGTAAAACGATCGGTTTACTTTTTAAGGTATGCGTAAAAAACAACATATCCTGAACGCTGCCGAGCGGCTGTTCTACAACAACGGTTTTCATGCCACCAGCACCGATTACATTTGCCGTGAGGCGAAGGTCTCCACGCGTACGCTCTACCAGCACTTTCCGTCGCGCGAGCGGTTAACTGCCGCGGTGATGACCGCGCGTCGGCAGCGCTTTGCTGATTTGTTGTCACAGCCAGACGATCCGGCAGCCATTAGCCAGCTGTTTTCGGTACTGGAACAGTGGATGCGGGCGGAAGGATCGCTCGGCTGCTTTTTTGCCAAAGCGTACGGAGAGTATGCGGAACAGGATGCTGAGCTGGCGGCGCAGGCGCTGGATTATCGCTACTGGCAGCGCGGCTACATACGTGCCTGCGTGGCGCACTCGCACAGGACTTCGCCGTCAGCGCTGGCCGATGCTATCTGGATACTGTTTGAAGGGGCGATTATGGCCGGGTTGATTGACGGTCCGCAGGCCGCGGTCACTGCACGTCTGGCGGCTGAGCAACTGATGGCGACTACGCCATGAAAGCCTCACTCCGCCTGACGCTGAGCGGCTTTATGCTGATTGCCGTGACCTACGGACTGGCGCGTTTTGCGTGGGGAATGATGATGCCGCAGGTGGCACAACAGATCAGCTTCAGCCCGCGCGCATCGGGCATGCTGGCCGCCTGCAGCTATCTGGCTTACTGCCTGGCCACGCCCGGCGCCACGCTGCTGCTGGCGCGCTGGGGCGTGCGCAGCACCGCCATGCTGGCAGCGCTGACGGCCATGCTCGGCTTACTGCTGCTGGCCGCTGCCAGCAGCACATGGCTGATTGCCGGTGGGCTGTTTATCGCTGGTCTCGGTGCCGGACTGGCTTCCCCGGCGCTCGCCAGTGCTGTGAGCCAGCAACTTGACGCGTCGCGGCAAACCGCCGCTAACACGCTCATTAACGCTGGCACCGGCGCGGGCATAATTGTGTCAGTACCCATTTTTATGCTGATGCCCGGCGGCTGGCGCGCGGCCTGCTGCTGTTTTGCCGCGCTGGCATTAATCAGCCTGTTGCTGGCACGCTATTGTCTGCCCGCCGGGCGCGCCGATCCACCGGGATCGCCGGTTGGCTGGCGCGATCGGCTGCACAATCGTGCGCTGCAGCGGGTGATCATCATCGCTTTTCTTAGCGGTGTCGCCAGCGCGGCGTGGTGGTGTTTTGGACCGGATGTGTTACGCCAGCACAGCCATCTGAACGAGAGCCACGCCAGTATGCTGTGGCTGGTTAGCGGCGCGGCCGGCATTCTCGGCGCGCTGACCGGTCCGCTGGCACGCTGCATCGGTATGCGTCAGGTGTACTGGCTGGCGCAGCTGGCGATGGCCGTTCCGCTGCTGTTGCTGGCGGCGCTCACCCACTTTAGCTACTGGCTGGTACCGGCTGCGGCACTGTGCGGCGCGGGATATGTCACGCTGTCGGGTATTCTGTTGGTTGCGGGTGCCGCCGCCATGCCACAGAATGCGGCCTCTGGCGTGGCGGCGGCATTTCTCACGCTGGCGATTGGGCAAATTGGCGGGGCGATACTCTTTGCGCAAATCTACAGCAGCAGCGCCGCTGCGGCACTGCTGCTGTTCGCCGCCATCCCGGCTGCGCTGCTGTTTCTGGTACCGGCTAACCCGCCGCAGCGGGCTGGCACTTAACGTCCGGTGGTGAGCCAGCGGCTGAGGATGCCGGCGCTGGAGTAGCCGCGAATGATCGCCGCGTAGCTGTCAAAGCGATTGCTCACTTCGCTTACCTGGTTGTTATACAGATCGCTCTCGGCGCTCAGAACATCCAGCAGCGAGCGGCGTCCGAGGTGATACCACTGATCGAAAAAGTCTTTGCGGATGCGGTCAGACTCGACAATCAGACTCTTATACAGCGCGGCGCGATCGGCCATCGAATGTGCATCCTGGCTGGCGGCGCGCACGCGATTTTCCAGGTCGCGCCGCTGCTCTTGCACCTGCTGACGGCTGGCTTCGGCGCGTTTAATCGCCGCAATCTCCTGCGCGTTAGTTGAACCACCGCGGAACAGGCCCCAGCTAACGTTGATGCCGGTTTGCCACGCCTGCTGGCGACCGAGCTGATCCTCACGCGTACTTTTGCTTACCGTCCAGTTGAGTTTTGGCAGGCCGGAAGCTTTAATCGCTTCCGCTTCTTTAAACGCCGCTCGCGTTTCCGCGCTGGCGCGCAGGATCAGCGGATGATAATCCAGGCTGGCCAGCTGGCGGTTGAGATCGCCAAAATTCATCGCCCAGCGATCGCTGGCTGGCAGCGTCACGCGACTGTTGCCCATCAGGCGGTTCAGCGTGATTTCGACATCGCGCGCGCGCGACTCGGCATTCTCCAGATAACTCTGCGCCTGCAGCAATCGGCCTTTGGCCTGCGTCAGTTCGCTGCGACGACCGGTATCTGACTGCACAATGCCGCTCAGCATGGTGGTCAGTTCGGTCATGCGCGCCACGTACTGCTGGCTGATGGCAATGATCCGCTGCTGCTTGTTCCACTCAATCAGCGCGTTGCTGACCTGCATCGCCAGCTCTTCACGCTGCGCCTGCGCCGCCTGCTGCGCCGAGGTCACGCGCTCTTCGCGGCTCTCGATGGTGCGGCTGGTCTGACCGAAATCAATCAGGTTGGTCGCCATCGACACGCCGAGCGCCGGCACGTTGCTCTGACTACCGTCGCTTTTTACCCCGCCACCAAACTCTTTGGTGGCCGAACTGGCGCTGACATCCAGCTGCGGCCAGCGCTGTCCTTTCGCCTCATCCACGCTGGCAGCGGCGGCATCGGTCTGCGCCACGGACGATTTCAGTGCCGGACTGATGCGCCAGGTGATGCGCGCGGCCGATAGGAATTTCTGCCGCAGCTCGGATTCAGCCACGGTTTCATCCACCGCGCCGCTCAGGCTGACCGGTGAACGCGCCACGGCGGCATCGGCGGCAGTGGTTCTGGTTTCCGCTACCGGCGGGCTGACATAGCTGAACTCGCTCTGTGCTTTTACTTCTGCTTCATTCACCGGCACTGGCACCGGCGCAGGCTGCTGCGGGTTGAAAGTGCGTACCGATTTCAGCAGCGGATTCGTCTGCCTGGGTTCCGGCTGGCGCTGCTCCTCCGTCAGAAAACCGCCGCCCTGTACCGGTTGCACCGGCGGCGGGGCAATCGGCGCTGCTGGGGCTGGCGCTGGTGCCGGTGCTGGTACCGGCTGAGCGCGTGGCGCGGCGACCGGTGGCGCAACCGGCGCGATCTGAGGCTGCGTAAACATCGGTTGCGGTGCCGGCGCGGTTGCAAAGCGCTGGGCTGGCGCAACGGGCACGCGCTGCACCGGCGCGCTGCGTACCGGTGCCGCAGCGGGGGCGGCCGGGCGATGTCCGCTCATCTCGGCAAACATCATCAGTTCACTGGTCGAATCGGCCATTACGCTGATGGCCGGAGCCATCATGACCGTAATGCAACCGGCAAGCAAAGAGAGGCGCCGCGCCGCTGCGCGACGGTACATATTATTATTTTTCATGGTTATTAACGCTCGCGGAAGGCTTCTTTCGCCTTAAGTACCGGCTTCAGCAGGTAATCAAGGATGGTTTTCTCGCCGGTGCGGATTTCCACCGTGGCCACCATGCCGGGAATGATCGGCAGATCTTTATTGCCTGCGTGCAGCGTGCTTTTATCGGTGAGGATCAACACGCGGTAATAGGTGTCATCCGGGCGGCCGGAAGCGGCTTTCTGATCGTCTTTCAGCGTATCCGGACTGATGTATTCCACATGGCCATCCAGTCCGCCGTAGATGGCGAAGTCGTAGGCGGTGATTTTCACTTTGGCCGGCAGCCCCGGACGCAGGAAGGCGACATCAGAAGGACGGATTTTGCCCTCCACCAGCAGTTGCTCTTCCAGCGGCACGATTTCCAGGATGTGCTCACCGGGCTGAATCACGCCGCCGATGGTGTTAACGCGCACGTTTTTCACCGTGCCGCGCACCGGTGCGGTAATGGTGGTGCGCTCGACCACGTCCGCGCGGCCAATCAGGTTTTCGCTTACCTGGCTGAGTTCCAGCTCCAGCCGCGCCAGTTCGGTGTTGGCATCAGACTGGTAACGGTTACGCCGCTCAACAATCTGCGCCTGGATGTCGTTCGCCTGGCGCTGCATACGCAGCAGCTCGACCTCAGACAGCAATCCTTTCGCCGCCAGCGGCTCCGCCAGCCGAATTTCACGCATCGACAGGGCATAGCTGCGCTGCAGTGAGTTAATGCTGTCGTTCAGCGCGCGCTTGCGTGATTCATAGGCTTTGGTCTCCTGCGCAACCACGGCGGGATCGCTCTTCACCTGCTCGTCAAATGTCAGCGGCTGCGCGTAGGCTTCGGCACGCAAACGCGCAATGCTGCCCTTCAGGCCAATCACCTTGCTCAGCGCCTCGCGATAGCTTGATTGCGCACGCGTCGGATCGATTTTCAGCAGGACGTCGCCCCGGTTGACCACCGTGCCTTCACGCACGTTCATTTCGGCGAGAATGCCGCCTTCCAGACTCTGAATCACCTGCTCGCGGCTGCGGGAAATCACTTTTCCGTCGCCTTTGGTGATCTCCTCCACCCGCGCATAGTTTGCCCAGGTGAGACCGATGCCAATCACCGCGATGATGATCCACATCACCAGTTTCGATCCCGGCGTGGTTTGCGACAACAGGGACGCCTGCACGTCATTCATGAATTCGGCATCCGCAGCGGAGAGATTTTTGCTGCGGCTGCGCCATGGCATTAACTTGATCATACTGCGGCCTCCTCTGCCGCGGCGACGGCGGGCTCTGACGTTGCCGAAGCATCGTTAGCCGGCGCAGGTGCGCGCGCCGCCTGCTCTACCGCCTGACGCGGCGGCTGGCGGGTTTTACCTTTACCTTCCAGCGCGGCCAGCACCTGCTCTTTCGGGCCATCCGCGACAATTTTTCCTTCCTCAACCACGATGATGCGGTCGACCAGCGCCAGAATTGACGGACGATGCGTCACGACGATCAGCGTGTGGCCTTCGCTGGCGCGACGCAGATGCGTAAGGAACTGGCTTTCGGTCATGCTGTCCATGGCGCTGGTCGGTTCATCCATCAGCAGCACTTTGGGCTGCGTCAGCAGGGTTCGCGCCAGCGACACTAACTGACGCTGACCGCCCGACAGCCCTTCACCGCCCTCGCCGACCGACAGGTTGATGCCGCTCGGATGGCGCGCCGCCACGTGATCGAGACCGGTCAGATTCAGCACGCGCAGCAGTTCATTCGCGGTGGCATCCGGCCGGCCAATCATCACGTTCTCGCGCAGCGTGCCGTAGAAAAGGCGCGCATCCTGGCTGACGAAGCCCACCGCTTTGCGCCAGTCGGCCGGATCGATCTGGTTAACATCGAGTCCGTCAGCGGAGATCTGCCCTTTCACCGGCTGATACAGACGCGCCATCACGCGTAACAGCGTTGATTTACCGCTGCCGATGCGGCCAAGAATCGCCACGCGCTCACCGGCCTTGATGGTCAGCGAAATATCTTTGAGAATTTCCGGATTGGGCTTCATCGGCGGTGCCGGATAAGAGAAGCTGACATTGCTGAGGGAGATCTCGCCGGTCAGCGGCGGATCGGTCAGGTAGGTTTTGCTGCTGTCGCGATCGACCGGCATCTCCATCAGCTTATTCAGCGAGGTCAGCGCCGCTTTGGCCTGCTGATAACGCACCGCCAGACCAATCACCTGACCCAGCGGGCCGGTGGCGCGGCTGGCCAGCATCACGGTGGCGATCATCGCACCCATGGTGAAGGTGCCGGCGTTGATCAGATAAACCCCGGCCACCACCAGCATCACGGTCTGAAACTGCTGCAGAAAGGTCACCACACCGGTTGCCAGCGTCGAATAGCGTTTTGACTTCATTGAGTTAGCCGACTGCAGCGCGCTGAAGTTCTCCCAGCGGCGCTGCATATGCGCTTCACCGCCCACGGCTTTCAGCGTTTCCATGCCTTCAACCGACTCAATCAGCACGCCCTGTTTCAGCGACGCATCGCGCAGGTTCTCTTTCATGATGCGCGCCAGCGGCCACTGAATCGCGGCGCTGACGATGATGATCAGCGGGATCATCATCAACGGAATAATCGCCAGCGGACCGCTGATAAAGAAGATCACGCCAACGAACATCAGGATAAACGGCAGATCCGAAATCGCCGCCAGCGTCGCCGAAGCAACAAAATCGCGCACCGATTCATATTCACGGATCTGGTTGGCGAAAGTACCTGATGAGGCCGGTTTGTGCTCCATCTGGATCGACAACGCCTGACGGAACAGCATGCTGCCCAGCACCAGGTCGGCCTTTTTTCCCGCCATGTCCAGCAGATGTGCCCGCACAAAGCGGGTAATGGCTTCGAAGATCATGGCGATGGTGACGCCAATCGCCAGCGACCACAGCGTAACAAACGCCTGGTTCGGCACCACGCGATCGTAGACGTTCATGGTGAAGAAAATGCTGGAGAGTGCCAGCACGTTGATCAGCACGGCGGCAATGGCGGCGCTGCGGTAGTAACGGCGGTAGCGCCACAGAGTGCTGAACAGCCAGTGACCTTTAACTTCCGGCAGCATTTCGCTGGCGCGCTCATCCAGTACCGCCGCCGGTTTCGCCATCACCGCAAAGCCGGCGTAAATCTCGTTGAGCTCCGCCAGACTCATCTCCACCGCTTTATCACTCACCTCCGGCATTATCAGCTGGAAGCGCAGCTCGCGCTGATTTTCCTCATTGGTGTGAATGCGCCGCGACAGCACAATGCTGCCGCCGCCGTTCTGCCGCAGCAGAATCATCGGCATCAGCTGCTCCGGCAGATCCTGCAGGCGGCGTTCGACCATGCCGCCGGTAATGCCAGCGTTCTCCAGGGCGGTCATGGCCTGTGACGGCGACAGCAGCGTCGCTTTCGGCAGGCCGGCGACCAGCGCCTCTTCACTCTTCTCGCGTTTGTAGTGTTTGCAAATCCACGCCACGCTTTTTAACAGCGTGTCATCCACGGTGGTTTCGATACGAGCAACAGAACGCGCATCCTGCTCCACGGCATTCTGCTTCTGGTCCATCATTTCCCGACTCCTGTAAACCTGACAAAAAACGGTGGACGCATCGTCCACCGCAGACTTTTCTTTGAATTGGGAAAATTCTGACAGAAGGCAGCTTTCAGGCCGTCCAGGACTTGTCTCAAACGGTGGAGAATATTTGTGAATAAAGCGGAGAAAGCCCGATTGAATGCGGTCTGGCGACCGATCGATTGCAGAATAATCGCGGCGCTGTTGAGCGCTGTCCTGGGCGTGTTATCTTAGCTGCTCGCTTTACTGCAACCGGACAAAGAGCAATGGCAAAACAGCGGGTAGGTATCGTATTTGGCGGCAAGTCGGCCGAACATGAAGTGTCGTTACAGTCGGCCAAAAATATTCTTGAGGCGATCGATAAAAACAAATACGACGTGGTTCTGCTGGGGATCGACAAACAGGGCGAGTGGCATCTCAATGACGCTTCAGGCTTTCTGCTCAACGCCGACAATCCGGCGCTGATTGCCCTGAACCGCTCCGGTGAAAACGTGGCGCTGGTGCCCGGCAGCCGCGCGGAACAGCTGATTACGCGGCAGCAGGCGCAGCCGCTGTCGCAGCTGGATGTCATCTTCCCGATTGTGCACGGCACGCTGGGCGAAGATGGCTCGCTGCAGGGACTGCTGCGCATGGCCAATCTGCCGTTTGTCGGGTCGGATGTGCTGGGCTCCGCGGTCAGCATGGACAAAGATTTCACTAAACGCCTGCTGCGCGATGCCGGCCTGAAAGTGGCGCCGTGGCTGAGCGTCACCCAGGCGCAGCGCGCGGCGCTGGATGTGCAGGCGGTGATTGCGCGCTTTGGCCTGCCGCTGTTTATCAAGCCGGCCAATCAGGGATCATCCGTTGGGGTGAGCAAAGTGACGCAGCCGGACGAATTCGACGCGGCGCTGGATCTGGCGTTCCGCTTTGACCGCAAGGTCCTGATTGAACAGGGCATCAGCGGCCGTGAAATTGAATGCGCGGTGCTGGGTAACGAGGCGCCAGAAGCCAGCCCGTGCGGTGAAATTGTGGTGCACGACGCCTTCTACTCGTATGACACCAAATATATCAGCGAAAGCGGCGCGCAGGTGGTGGTACCGGCTGACATCAGTGCGGAAGCCAGCGAGGCCATTCGGGCTGTAGCGATTACCGCGTTCCAGGCGCTGGAGTGCTTTGGCATGGCGCGCGTCGATGTGTTCCTCACCGAAACCGGCGACATTATTGTCAACGAAGTGAATACCTTACCCGGCTTCACCAACATCAGCATGTATCCCAAACTGTGGCAGGCGGCCGGCCTGAGCTACAGCGATCTGATTACCCGCCTGATTGAGCTGGCGCAGCAGCGGCATCAGCAATCCAGCCAGCTGAAAAGCAGCGTGTAACCTGCGATGGCGTGGCTCAGGCCACGTCATGCGCCATGCTGCGCGGCGCGATTGCCGGTGAGGTCTGATTGCGGCCGTTGCGCTTGGCAACGTAAAGGTGTTTATCAGCCGCTGACACCAGCCGGTTGATTACCCCCGGCCATTCACGTTCGTTAACCGCACCGCCGCGCGCCAGGCCGAGGCTGACCGTCACGGTCACGGTGTTGCCCTGAATCCAGAACTTCTCTTTCACCATTGCCTGACGAATCACTTCAGCCAGCTGAAACAGCTGGCTGTGGGTGTAATCAAACACCACCACCACGAATTCTTCGCCGCCAAAGCGGCACACCAGGCCACGACTGCCGACCACGTGCTGAATACGACGCGCAATCTCCTCAAGCACGCCATCGCCGGCATCATGGCCGAAATTGTCATTAATGGCTTTGAAGTAGTCGACATCCAGCATAATCACGCCGGCTTCACGCTGCAGGGAAAACGGCTGCTGGCGCAGGTTTTCATACAGGCCGGAGCGCGACAGTAGCTGGGTGAGGAAATCGTAATTAGCGCGCAATGCCAGGCGATGGTTAAGCTGGCGAATGGCGTCCATGCTCACCGCCACCAGCAGCGGGCTGAGCGCCACGGTGGCCACGCCGAGCCGTGCGGAAGTGAGATGGCTGATGGGCAGCAGCGAATCATCGCCCTGAATATTCATCACGCCGTGCGAGACCAGCACAATCTCGGTGATGCCGGTGAACAGAATCACCAGGCTGGTGATCGGAATCGGCAGAACAATGGCACACCAGATCAGCGCCGGTACCGGGAAGGTCAGACTGCCCGCGCCACCAATCAGCGCCCCCACCGTGAGCGACAGCGCCACGGCGAGCAGCGGCAGCAGCCTGGCCGGGTGTACCAGCGTCCGCAGCGGCACGCTGCGCAACGGACGCGTCAGCATCACCGGCAGCAGCATCAGCGAGGTGGAGAACTGCTCGCTGAACCAGTCGGCCCACGCCACCACAAAGCGCGCGTTGAAGTCGATATCCTGCGCCCACGCACCCCAGGTGGCGCAGGCTGCCGCGCCGAGCAGGCACGCCGGAAAGATGCGCATGGCGTTGAACACCTGGCTGTTTGCGGTTGGCGATTGCAGATGCTTAATCAGCATGCTCACTGACACCAGGATAAACAGGATATTGGCAAAATTAATCGTCACCGCTGGCAGTGCCCAGCCGGAAAAAACCGTATCGTTGAAAATCATGGCGGCAAAACACACCAGATAACTGGAAGTGGTGTGTAAAAACGGGTTGCGCACCATCAACCCGGCGATAAGGGCATTCACCGGCCAGAACAGGGAAAACTCTTCGGGAATACGCAGGTGGCTGCCAACAAAGCAGAAGAACAGCGTAATAAGACACAGCGAAAGAGCATTCTTTTTAACATTATTCTCTTCAAACAGCTTAACGCGCATACGTCTGAACCCTGTAACCTGAAATCGCTGCCATCCGTCGCTGGCATCAGCAATCATTTAACCTGAAAAATCCGTGCGATAATTCGCTAATTAACCCGGTATTCGTCGCCCTGCTCTGCGACTGAGCGGCGCTCACTCTGCCATGAAAGCCAGAGACGAGCTACCTGCCCCGCCGGCAGTAAGTGAAACAGGCAGGCGCTGTGAGCGGCAATTATGCCGTATAAATAAAAAAATCGGATATCCGGGATATCCGATTCTGGCGAAAAAAACTGCATGACTGCGCGCGGGAACGTTATTTCACCGCCACCGGCCACTGGCTCAGCCGGATACCGCGCTCACCGGCGCTATCCCCGAAATCCTGCAGCACCGCTTTCACGTCCGGATCCATATACTCGGCGTTATCGTGATCGACAATCACCACGCTATTTTCCGGGATCTCTGCCAGCAGCCCCTGCAATTTCGGGTTGTGCATAAAGGTCAGGTTTTGCTGAAAGCGCAGCACGTAATGGTCGTCATAGCGGGTAAGCTGCAGCGCGTTGCGATGGCTTTGGTAGATGCTGCACAGAATCTGCGTCGCGATACCGATGCCAATCCCGGCCAGCATGCCAAACACAATGATGCCGCCGATGGTGGCGAGAAATGGCACGTACTGCTGCGCGCCCATGCGAATCTGTTCGACGAACAGGCGCGGCGTTGCCAGCTTATAGCCGGTATACAACAGCACCGCCGCCAGGCTGGCGAGCGGAATTGCGTTAAGCAGAGCGCTGAACCACAAGCCACAAATCAGCAGCAGCACGCCGTGCAGCAGAATCGACAGTTTGGTTTGGGCACCCACGCTGACGTTGACCGAGCTGCGCACAATCACCGCGGTAATAGGCATCGCACCGAGCAAGCCGGCGGTCAGGTTACCGATGCCCTGCGCGAACATCTCTTTATTCGGTGACGGCGCCGGGTGCTGCGGACGCAGTTTTTTCAGCGCCTCCTGGCTGAGCAGCGTTTCAAGGCTGGCCACCAGCGCCAGCGTAATCGCTACCACCCACACCGACGGATTCTGCCACGCCAGCCAGTCTGGGGTTTCCAGCTCCGCCACCAGCGCCGACATACTGTCAAACGCCGGCAGTACGATACGCGGCAGGCCTTCGCCGAGGCTGGGAAACAGGCGATCGCCCAACACCGTGGCGAGGCAGCCAAACAGCACCGCCACCAGCGGGCCGGGGATCCAGCTCAGCGCTTTAACCGCTTTGATCGCGGGCGTGGTCCACAGCCACAGAATCAGCAGCCCGCTACCGGCCACCAGCATTGCGCTGAGCGAAAACGAAAACTCCCCGCTGACCAGCGACTGCAGACCGGCATCGCTTGCTGCGCCCAGCGCCACCGGAATCTGCTGCATAATCAACAGCAGGCCAATGGCCGCCAGCATCCCTTTGATGACGCTACCTGGCACCAGCGAGATAAAACGACCGGCGCGCAGCAGGCCGAGCATGCACTGCAGCACGCCAGCCAGAATCAGCGCGGTGAGAAAAGCGGAAAAGCTGCCCAGCGTATGGATTGAGGCCACAACAATGGTCACCAGCCCCGCCGCCGGGCCGCTCACGGCAAAGCGCGAGGGACTGAGCGCGGTAACCAGCAGACCGCCGATCACCCCGGTGAGCAGACCGGCAAAGGGCGGCAGACCGCTGGCCTGCGCGATGCCCAGACACAGTGGCAGCGCCACCAGAAACACCACCAGACCAGCAGGAATATCCTGACGAAGCGTTTGCAGATTCATGATGAGGGTTCCTCTGACGATTGCTGTATTAACTCTTTCAGATGGCCGGACTGCAGGTCATATACGCAGCCAAATACATCCAGCTGCTGTCCGGCCTGCCAGGCCTGTTGCACCGGCTCGCAGCGCACCAGCTGGCTAAACTGGGCGATAACATTGGCTTCAACCAGCCGGTTAAGCTTGCTGCTCTCCTCTTCCTGCGCGGGACTGGCGTGATACGCCACTAATCCCTGCTGCAACGCGCGGCGCAGCGCGGCAATGCGCCGGGCAAGCGCCGAATCCTCCTGCGCTAACGGGCTGGCAGGCAGACCCAGCGCCGCCTGCACGCCGCCGCAGCCGTAGTGACCGCACAGCACAATGCGCTCGACGCCGAGATAAAAAATCGCGTACTGCAGCACGCTGAGAAAGTTGTCATCATCGGGTAGTACCATATTGGCGATATTGCGGTGCACGAATAGCTCGCCCGGATGCGAGCCGGTCAGCACTTCTGCCGGTACGCGACTATCGGAACAGCCAATCCATAAGGAGTGGGGTTTCTGCTGATGCAGATATTGTTCAAAGTAATCGGGATTACGCTCGCGGCGCTGGAGTGCCCAACTGCGATTTTTCGCTAATAAGGGTTTAAGGGTCGTCACAATTATCTTCTCTCTGTATCCGCAAATAGCGCTTCCGGGCAAATAAATGCATGGCGCAGCACGGTTTTAGCATTCTGTGGCAGGTGAATACGGCGCTTTCTCACAGAAATTGGTTATAGACGCTTATGAATTGATTTGCACCAGGAATATTTCAGTCAGGCAGAAGCAGCGACCTTATGTAAAATAAGTGTCAGCAAATGTCATGGCAAAGTAAGTTAATGCAAGTGACGCAATCAGGGAGGGTTCCATTAAAAATCAATATAATCAGCTTATTAAAATTAATTTTTAAAACGCATTTCGGATGCACTGACAAATATATACACGTAAAACTTTTGCGCCTTTACGCTGGTATGGTGGATTACACTCTGCTCGCTGAGAAAAATCCTAATTACTAAATTTATGAATAGTGATATTCGCTGGTTTTAACGTTATTCGCGATGATATTTCACTGAAGGCGGCGGAAGGATTAAGTAAGAGATCGGGAAAATGATAAGCAGAATAATAATTACAAAGAAACGTAAATATCACTGGCGCTAACCGCCTGCGATAAGCGCCCGCCAGGGCAGGCGCTATTTCGCTTGACGAATTATTTACCGTTCCAGGCTTTCATGCGGGATTCACGCACCTGCAGCTGCTGTTCCGGGGTTAACTTATTGTAGTTTTCAGCCATGCCGCTCTCCCAGTCGCCGTACAGTGGATTTGGCAGCACAATGAACTGGGTGCCAAAACGCTGATGGTTGAGCGTGACAAACTGCTGGCGCTGCGCGTTACCCTGATGCCAGGTGGCGCCGCCGAAGTCATTCAGGTTATCGCCGATATACAGCACCACGTTGTAGCCGGCATTTTTAATTGCGTCGAAACGCGCCTGTTTGTTGGAGTTGCCGGTACTGAGACGCACAGTTTTGTCGCTTACGCCGCTGAAGCCCAGCTTGTTGAGGTTATCGACCGTGGCCGCGTAGTCTTTCTGATCGCGGTTCGAGACGTAGAACATGGTGCCGCCGTGGCTATTCACGTAGTTGGCAAATTCGACGGCACCGGGCACTGCGGTCGCCTGGCGCGCCTGCGTCCACGCTGACCAGGTTTTACCGGAGAACGGCTGGCCGTTTTTTGCCTGCCACGCGCTGTAGGCACTGTTATCGATCATGGTTTCATCCAGATCAACAATCACCGCTTTGGGTTTGCCGGTGAGCGAAGGAGCGTTATCAAACGCCATGCGTGCCGTGTTGAACGCCTGCCAGCTCAGCGCCTGATACTCGCCAGACTGCTGAAACCAGTTGACTGCCAGCACCGACTGCTGACCAAGTTGCTGCTGAGCCTGCTGTTTTTGCGGTTGGGCACAGCCGGTGAGCGTCAGGGCAATCAGGCCTGCCGCGGTTAGCCAGGAGGTGTTTTTCATCATGTCGTCCTTAAGTGATTATGGTCAGTTTTTGTAAAGCTTTAAAAATGTAGCAGTTAACGTAAGCTGTGGGCAGAGGAAAACCGGGGACAGGTCACAGGAGACACTTATGGATAATCGCGGGCCGCGCTCGGCGCTGCTGGAGAGTCAACGCTGGCTGGAGTATGCCTTCCAGCCTGCCGGTCAGCCGGCACCGGCCGCTGCGGCGTACGGACAGCAGCGGCACAGCGCAAAAGTGGTGCTGGCCGGACAAAACCGGCCGCCGAAAAGTTGTGAATCCGATGGGGTGATCAGTGACGATCATCAGCCGGTTGCGGTTTACACCGCTGACTGTCTGCCGGTGCTGTTCGCCGATGTGAAAACGCATCAGGTGGCGGCGGTACATGCCGGCTTGCAGGGTACGCTCGGCGGCGTGCTGAGCAGTGCCCTCGATCAACTGATGGCGGGTGGCGCGACGCCGGCATCCCTGCTGGTGGCGATCGGTCCGGCAATCGGCCCGTGCTGCTATGAACTGGGCGTTGATCGCATCGCACAGATGCAGCAGCGCCCGGACCTGCCGGCGCTAAGCTGGTCACAGCAACAGCCGCATAATCCGCAGGCGATCCGACCTCAGGCACAGGCGCATCATCAGGGAGTATGGTTTGATTTGCCTCAGCTGGCGCAGAGCCTGCTGTTACAGCGCGGCATTCCGGCGGCGCAGATTGATCGCGTGGCGGTGTGTACTTATTGCATGGCGGAGGCGGGTTC
>NZ_VOQX01000059.1:0-30212 GCF_016643525.1 Pantoea sp. Morm
TTCTTGAGCAGCAGGGCCGTCAGCTACTGCTGGTGGATGGCAAACACAGCGCCGAAGAGGAGCGTGCGGCGATTCAGTTTCTGCTCGATCTGCGCTGCGATGGCGTGATCATCTATCCGCGTTTTCTCACCATCGATGAGATGGACAGCATCATTGCCCAGCACCGCCATCCGATTCTGGTGATCAACCGGCGGCTGCGTCAGCACGACAGTTACTGCATCTACTCCGATCAGCAGCGCACCAGCGCCGAGGCGGTGGCGCAGCTGATTGCACTCGGCCATCGCGATATCGCTTTTATCACCGGATCGCTTGACTCGCCGACCGGGCGCGAGCGGCTGGCGGGTTATCACGCGGCACTGGCGCAGCATCAGCTGGTGGCGGATGACGCACTGGTGGTGGAGGGCAAATGGCAGGCGCAGCACGGGGCAGCGGCGGTGGAAACGCTGCTGGCGCGCGGTAAATCGTTCAGCGCGCTGGTCGCCAGTAACGATGAGATGGCGGTGGGCGCGCTGAAAGCGCTGGCGGCGCATAACATCCGCGTGCCGCAGCAGGTGGCAGTGCTGGGTTTCGACGATATTCCGCTGGCGCCCTATACCATTCCGGCGCTGGCCAGCGTGCGCATGCCGGTGACCGGCATGATCGAGGAAACCATTGAACGGCTGGTGTCGATGCTCGACGGCGGCGAAATGCGTAACCGCAAAACCTTTGCCGGCGAGCTGATTATGCGCGAATCCGTCGGTCCCGGCCCGTTTTACCCTGGCTGAAATCAGGCGTTCAGCAGCGCCTGCTTAAACGAATAGATGTGCACGCGCGCAGCGTCTTCTGCCCGTGTTACGTCACCCTGCGCCAGCGCCGCAATGATTGCGTCATGCTCGGCAATCACCTCCTGCATGTGCTGCGCGCTCGACAGCGTGGTTGCCCAGAAGCGCTGCGCCTGGGCGTGAATGATGCTGAGGATATCTGACAGACGACCGTTGCCGGCGATGTCAGCCAGCACCTGATGAAACTCGCGGTCCAGCAGCATCATCTGCTCACGATCGCGCGCCACGCTGGCGGCGGCGATGCGCTGATTCAGCGCCTGTAGCTGGGCAATCTGCGCCGGATTCACGCGCTGCGACGCCAGCCGCAGGCACAGCGCTTCATTTACCAGCCGCACTTCAATCAGCTCCAGCGCATCGTCAATCGACAGCGGTGCCACCATCACCCCTTTACGCGGGATAATCTGCAGTAACCCTTCGGTCGCCAGCCGATGTACTGCCTGGTTAACCGGCGTGCGGCCCATTGCCAGATCCTCCATCACCTGCGCGGTATTGAGATATTCACCTGGCTTATAGCGCAGCGTAATCAGGCGATGCCTGAACGCCAGATAGGCCTGTTCATTCAATGAAACGCTTTTTTGTCCGGCCTGTGACTTCACATTTTCAGCAATTGAATCACTCATCACGCAGATCCTTATTGGGGTACTGAGACATCTTACACAAAAACCTGGCATGAAAATGGCTATCTTGAAATTGCAGTGAAATTTCACACGCATTTTTCATCAGGAGATCATCGCATGCATTTACGCTTTACAACCGACGCAACAGGCGCCTCCGTACTGGATGTCGACATCAACCAGCTGGTGATTGCCGGTTGGGTAGGACGCGACCAGGCGGCGGTGCTGCACCATATCAGGGAGCTGGAGGCGCTGGGCGTGCCCGCACCTGGTGCAGTCCCGCTGTTTTATCGCGTAGCCACCCAGCAGCTGGCGCAGCACAGCCCGTTGGAAGTGGTGGGCGAGCAAACCTCCGGCGAAGCCGAGCCGTTTGTGTTTTTCCATCGCGGCGAATACTGGGTGTCGCTGATTTCCGATCACACCGACCGTCACCTGGAAACCTTCAGCGTGGCACTGTCGAAGCAGGCCTGCGTTAAGCCGGTCGCCGGTCATGCGTGGCGTATGGCAGAGGTTGAGCCGCACTGGGATCGGCTGGAGCTGCGCGCGTGGATCAAAGTCAACGGCGACTGGGTGACTTATCAGCAGGGCACGCTGGCGTCTCTGCTCACGCCGATGGATCTGCTGGCGCGCTACTTCGGCGATCGCCCGGTCAGCGAAGGCTTTGCGATGTCATGCGGCACGTTGAGCGCGATTGGCGGCATCCGTCCGGCCAGCGAGTTCCGCATGGCGCTGCACGATCCGCTGCTGAATCGCACGCTGGAACACCACTATGTCACCGGCACGCTGCCGGTGATTGCCTGAGGAGACGCGTATGATCACCTTATGGCAGGCGAGCCAGCAACTGCGCGCCGGAGATCTCACCGCAAGCGCCGCGACGCAACAGGCACTACGCGCCGCTGAGCAGCCATCGGGCGAAGGCGCACGCGTGTTTACGCGGACCTGCGCCGACCGCGCCGTTCAGCAGGCGCAGCAGGCTGATACGCGCTGGCAACAGCAACAGCCGCGCAGCCCGATTGATGGACTGCCAATCAGCATCAAAGACCTGTTTGATGTGGCGGACGAACCCACCTGCGCCGGCTCGCGCGTGCTGGCGGATGCACCGCCCGCTGCGCGCGACGCGCATATCGTGCAGCAACTGAAACAGGCCGGTGCCGCTATCATCGGCAAAACCAACATGACCGAGTTCGCTTTTTCCGGGCTCGGTATCAATCCGCACTACGGCACGCCAGCTAACCCATGGCAGCGCGGCGAAAAACGCATTCCCGGCGGTTCTTCATCCGGCGCGGCGGTGGCGGTGGCCGACGGCATGTGCCTCGCGGCGGTCGGCACGGACACCGGCGGCTCGGTGCGGATACCGGCGGCGCTGTGCGGGCTGACCGGCTTCAAACCCAGTGCCAGCCGCATCAATCAGGCTGGCACGCTACCGCTATCGGCGGCACTCGACAGTATTGGCGTAATTGCCCATGACGTGCGCAGCTGCTGGCTGCTCGACAGCGTCATCGCCGATCAGCCTTTGCCGCTGGCAGAGCGTGTTATCACGCGGGCGCACTTTGCGATTCCACAGACCCGGGTGCTGGACGGGCTGGATCTCGCGGTCAGCCAGGCGTGGCACCACGCGCTGGCACAGCTGCGCGCGCAAGGTGCCACGCTCACCGAGCTGCCGCTGCCTGAACTGGCAGAACTGGAAACCATGAACGCCCGTGGCGGCATCACCGCCTGGGAAGCCTGGCAGTGGCATCAGTCGCTGCTGCAGTCGCACGCGACGGGTTATGACCCGCAGGTACGGATGCGCATTGAGCGCGGCGCGTTGCTGAACGAGGCCGACGCACAACTGTTGTATCAGCAGCGCGCCGACTGGCGGCAGCGGGTGGAGCAGGCGGTGGCACCGTACGATGGTCTGCTGCTGCCCACCGTGCCGCTGATTGCGCCGACCATCGCCGAACTCGACGACCCGGAGCGCTATCGTCAGGTCAACCTGCTGATGCTGCGCAACACCAGCGTGATCAACATGCTGGACGGCTGCGCCATCTCCCTGCCTTGTCATCAGCCCGGCAGTGCGCCGGTGGGTCTGATGCTGGCCGCCACCCATGGCCACGATGCCGCGCTGCTCAGCTGGGCGCTGGCGCTTGAATCCATCCTGCAACGGAGTCTCTGAAAATGACACATCCTCACGGCATGCTGTTTGTCGCCACCAACGTCGCCGCTGAAAACGAAGCTGATTTCAATCAATGGTATGACCATGAACATGTCGCCGAGCGCGTCGCCATTGACGGCTTTCTCAGCGGCACGCGCTATCAGGCGCTGGATGCTGAACGCAAGTACCTCGGACTGTATGAAACCCGCTCGCTGGAAACCTTTACCAGTGCCGATTACTACGCCGCCTTTACGCGCCAGACGCCGTGGTCGGTTAAAAACCTGGAGCGGATGATCGAACCGATGCGCCGCGTGTGCGCCATCACTCAGCAGCACGGTCAGGGCAGCGGCAGCCACCTTGCGGTGCTGACGCTACAGGCTGGCATTGAAAATGCAACGCTCAACGCCTGGCAGCAGCAGGTTGCCACGGTGCCGGGCTATATCGCCTCGCGCTTACTCACGCCGGACACCACGCTGAGCACGCCGCTGCCGCAGGAAGATCGGGTGCAGCGCGCCATGCAGCCGATGCTGCTGCTCAGCTGTTCGTGCGCCGATGCCTGCCAGACACTGGCGGCCGCCGCGGCACAGGCGCTCAATGCCCGCGCTGAATTTTATGCGCTCAGCTGGCAGCTCACTAAACAGGAGATGGCTCATGGCGAATACTGATTCAACTCTGCCGCACGCCGCGCGTGCCGCAGCAGGGAAAACCCACACCGGACGTCTTGCCGCGGCCAGCTCCATCGGCACCGCGCTGGAGTGGTACGACTTTACCGTTTACAACATCATGGCGGCGCTGGTGTTTAACCATGTGTTTTTCCCCAGCTTCGACCCGCTGGTCGGGACCATTCTGGCGTTTTCAACTTACGCCGTGGGTTATGTGTCGCGTCCGGTGGGCGGTTTTATCTTTGGCCATCTCGGGGATGTCGCCGGACGCAAGGCGGTCTTGATCACCACGCTGGTGATCATGGGCGTGACCACGGCGCTGATGGGCATGCTGCCCGGTTATGCGCTATGGGGCATCTGGAGCCCGATTCTGCTGGTGACGCTGCGCTTTGTGCAGGGCATCGCGCTGGGCGGCGAATGGGCCGGCGCGGTGTTGCTCTCCATGGAGCACGGCGAAGCCAGTAAGCGCGGGCGTAACGCCTCGTTCGCCCAGGTCGGGCCTTCCTGCGGCACGCTGATTGGCACCGGTTTTATTACTTTAGTGACGGTGTCACTTAGCGGCGAGCAGTTTCAGGAGTGGGGCTGGCGTATCCCGTTCCTGCTCAGTCTGTTGCTGGTGATGTTTGGCCTGTGGCTGCGGCGTGGCGTGGAAGAAACCCCGACTTTCGTGGCGATGCAGCAGGCGGAGAAAACCAGCCACACGCCGCTGAAAGAGGTGTTCCTGCGCTATCCACGTGAACTGCTGATCGCCGGCGGCTCGCGCATCGGCTCTGATGTGCTGTACGCGCTGGTGGTGGTGTTCACCCTGACATACGTCACCACCGTGTTACAGCTGCCGCGTCCGCTGGCGCTGATGGCGACGATGGTCGGCGCGATTGGCAACGCGTTGACGGTGCCGCTGTTTGGCGCGCTGTCCGACCGCCTGGGCCGCCGTCCGGTGTACATTGCCGGCGCGCTGCTGGCTATTGTCTGGTCGTTTGTGTTTTTTGTCCTGCTCGACAGCACTCAGCCGTGGCTGATTGTGCTGGCGGTGGTGATTGGCCTGCTGATTCACGCCATGATGTACGGTCCGCAGGCGGCGTTTGTCACCGAGCAGTTCCCGAGTCACGTGCGCTATGCCGGTTCGTCACTGGCCTATACGCTGGCCGGCATCATCGGCGGCGGTTTTGCCCCGCTGATCATTACCTCGCTGTATAAAGAGCTGGGCAGCACGCTGTGGGTGTCGCTATATGTGACGCTGGCGCTGGCGATCACCCTGTTTGCCTTATGGAAAGCCAAAGAAACCGCGCACCAGTCGCTGTAATCACCTCTGGCGAAGGATCGCCACCTTTTATCAAATATTCATGTGCAGCGCCGGTTCACTCTGCGGCGGCTCGGTCGAGATTTGCGGCAGCGGCAGCGGTCGTCCGATGTAGTAACCCTGAATGGCATCGCACGCCAGCTCCTGCAGCTGCGACATTTGCACCGGCGTTTCCACGCCTTCCGCAGTTACCGACAGGGAATAGGCTTTGCCGAGTCCAATCATGTTTTCCACCACCTGGCGCGCCTGGGGCGAATCGGCCAGCGGAAAAATAAAGGATTTATCGATTTTGATGCCGTCGAACGGGAAGGCGCGCAGGTAGCACAGCGACGCATAGCCGGTGCCAAAATCATCAATCAGAAATCTCACCCCCAGCGCTTTCACCGCCTGCATCACCGCCAGGGTTTTGTCCGGATCGCTCAGCAGCGCGTTTTCCGTAACTTCAATTTCCAGCCGCTGGCTCGGCAGACCGCTGAGCTGCAGCACCCGGGTGATGCGTTCGGCTAAGGCGCTATCCTGCAATTCGCTGGCGGAAATATTCACTGAAACCGCCATTTCCGGCCGGTAGCGGGCGATGTCCTCGCAGGCATTGAGCAGCACCCAGTCGCTCAGCGCGCTGATCAGGCCGGTCTCTTCGGCCAGCGGAATAAACTGATCGGGCATCAGTAAGCCCAGCCGCGGATGCTGCCAGCGTACCAGCGCCTCGACCGCGCTGATGCGCTGCGCGATCAGGTCATAGCGCGTCTGATACACCAGCCGCAGCTGGTTCTCCTGCAGCGCTGCGCGCAGCTCATGCTCCATTTCGCGCCGCTGCACAATTTTCTCTTCCATGTCACGGTCGAAAAATATCCACTGGTTGCGGCCGCTGTTTTTCGCTTTATACAGCGCGATGTCGGCAAAGCGCAGCAGATCGCTGGCGTTGTCGGCATCCTGTGGTGCCAGCGCGATGCCGAGACTGCCGCCGATGTGGATGTCGTTGTCGTACACCGGAAACGGCAGATTGAGCTGGGCGATGAGCTGCTGACACAGCGCGTCGACCTGCTCGCGGCTGCCCGCCTCCGGCAGAATCACCACAAACTCATCGCCGCCGAGCCGCGCCACCAGGCCATTGCCGTTGAGCGTGCGCCGGATACGATCTGATACCGCATGCAGCACCTGATCGCCCGCTGCATGACCGTAGAGATCATTGACCGGTTTGAATTTATCCAGGTCGATCATGATCATCGCCAGCAGCGGCTGCGCCGGCAGTGGCAGGCTCAGCTGCCCCGTGAGGAATTCGCGCATCTGCACGCGGTTGGCCAGTCCGGTCAGTTCATCGAAGTGCGACAGATAGTGCGCGCGTGCCTGCGCTTCAACTTCCAGCGTTACGTCGCTGGCGCTGCCGCGAAAGCCGCTGACGCCGTGCGCCAGGCTGACGCGCTTGAGGGTCAGATTGCAGTAGCGCGGCTGATGCTGGGCGGAGAGATAGCGGCAGCCGTTCAGCGTGAGCTGACCGCCCGAGTCTGCCAGCTGCAAAAGCCGGGCGCGCTGGTGCTCATCGCACAGCAGGAAATCCAGTAGCGTGCGCTGCAGCCACTCCTCGCTGGTAAACCCGGTCACTACCGGGAAACGGCCGGAAACCCAGCTGAAGCGCAGCTGTTCGTCCATCTCCCAAATCCAGTCGGTGGTAATTTCGGCGATATCACGGAAGCGGCGTTCGCTGGCGCTGAGCGCCCGCTGGCTTTGCGCCAGCAGCAGCGTATTTTCATCATTGAGCTGCGCTTTACGCAGCGCGTTGCGCATCAGCATGATGGCACCATACAGGGTGATCAGCATGGCAATCACCAGCAGCGGCAGCAGGGCGGTCAGCAATTTACCGCCGGGGTTGCTGCTGGTCCAGCGCAGCGTGGCGTCATGGCCGTCGGCGGCGAGGCGCAGGCTTTCCGCCACTGGCGCGCGGGGTGCAGCGAATTCCACCCGCAGCGCGTTGATGCCGTACTCGTGCCCCAGCTGCTGTAATTTTTGCGGCGTCAGGCGATCGGCAAAGATCATCAGCGATGGCGCACCGGGCACCTGCGGCACGCTGTTATCGCCACCGGTGGTGATCCATGCCGCGCACAGCAGCACTAACTGCTGATTTACCACCACAAAGCGCGACAGCGCCTTACCGTCATTGTGCTGCAACTGCTGACGCAGCGCGGGCAATTGCTGGCGACCGAGCCAGCCGGTGAAATCGCGATGCTGCAGCTGACCGTCGATCACGCTGTAAACCGTGTCGCCGCGCGGCGCGATGACAAACACGCCCTCATAAGCAAAGGTCTGGAACAGCGACTCACCCAGATTCTGCCGCGTCCACGCCCAGTCAGTATTCAGCGTGCGGTGCAGATTTTGATAGGCTTCGCCCCATTCTGCATTATCGGAGAGGTGAAACTGCATCACTTCCTGACGCGTCTGCAACGCCTTCTCCAGCAGCAGGCGGTTTTGCCGCGCCTCCTGCTGGTTGAGATCGCTGGCGATAAAGCACAGCGTCACCAGCGCCACCATAAAGGAGAGAAAAATCAGCAGCACCATCAGCAGCATCGGCTGGCGCATCAGTCCGCGCATCCGACCATCGGTCGGGAAATCCATCAGTGAACGTTTCGCCATCATAGACTTATCACAAACCAGTAAAATGATATTTCATAAGTACGTTATGAGTATCGGCATGACTGCGCCGAACCTGGGCGAAAAAGTAAAAAAAGCGTGAGCGGAGCGGCAAAAACAGATCGCATATTCGTTCAGGTGCCCGACGATGCCGTGGTGTAATCAGATCTGCATAAAGTGTGTTAATAAAAGGCCCTGCCGCTGCGTTTGCGCCAGTGCAATACGGCGAATGCCGGTAAACTTTCCCCGTTGCGTTAATAGCTTAGTGTTTATTTCATGCTGATGACGATAAATATATTACAGCCATAATTTATCAGAGCGTGATTTAACGTTCAGGACCTGAAGAATTTCCTGATTAAATGATGATGCGTTATCCAGGACTATTCTTGTTGAGTGTAAATCTTTGTCAGTGCTAATTTGCTGAAACTCATCTGCTCCTCTTTCCAGAGACCACTTATGCAACCACGTATCACGCATCTTGATGGCATGCGCGGATTAGCGATCCTGCTGGTGATTGCTTATCACGCCTATGCCCGCTGGCCCGAACTGTTGCCGTATGCCGCCACTACCCAGCATATTCCGCTGCTGGCATTTGGCTGGGTCGGCGTGCAGTTGTTTTTTATGATCTCCGGCTTTGTCATATTTATGACGCTGGATAAATCATCCGGCTACCTCAGCTTTCTCAAAAAACGCTGGCTGCGCCTGTTTCCGGCGATGCTGATAGCCAGTCTGCTGCTGTACGTTGCCGGCGGCTTTTTTCCGGAGTGGTCGCTGATGACAGCGGAAAGCCGCAACCTGCTGCCCGGTCTGATATTTATTAATCCTGAGACGCTGACGCAGCTCACCGGCATTGAATTCCGCTCCATGGCCGGATCGTTCTGGTCTCTCTATGTTGAAGCGCTGTTTTATCTGATTATTGGCGCGGTTTATTTCACCCTCGGACGTAAATATTGTCTGCCGGCGCTGATTGTGCCGATGTTATTACTTTCCGCCTCATCGGTATTGAAATCACTCGGCCATCCATTATTAATCGATGTCATTTCAAAATTCGGTTTTATTCACTACGCCTGGTTTATGGTCGGCTGTCTGGTTTATGAACGTCTGCACGGGCGCGATAAACGTTATCACTACGCACTGACCGCGCTGGCCTTGCTGATTAATTTCAGCTACTACGTTAAAAACAGCGGCGTGGTCGCCGTGATACCGCTGCTACTGGTAATGCTGTTTTTTATCGCCAGCTTTTATTCCAGACAGATTGAGCGCTGGCTTTCCCTGCGCTTTTTCACCGCCATCGGATTTGTCAGTTACGCCCTGTATCTGATTCATGAAAATTTAATGATCGCGATATTGATTAAGCTTAATGGCTATATCAAAAATGAGGCGGTGATGACGATGCTGCCGGTGGTGGTGGCCAGCGTACTGTATTACGTTGCCTGGCTGATCAGTAAATATGCCGAACCGGCGCTGCGTAATGCGCTGAAGTGGAAGCGGCAGCCCGCGCCGCAGGCGGGCAGTGGGCTGTAAACGCGCGGGAGCCAGCGCTCCCGCGTACGCTGTCACACATCCAGCCGGTGAATGACGTTCACAAACTCGTGTACGCCACTGTTGATTTCCCGCAGGCTGCGCGACAGCACGCTGATCTTCTCCTGTTCGGTCACCACAAATTGCCTGACCTCATCCAGCTGCTGATACATCTGCTGGATCAGGTCGGCATTTTGCTCCACGACCACGGAAATCTGTTTGGTGGCGCTGGCGGTCGAGGCCGCCAGGCGGCGTACTTCACCTGCCACCACGCTGAAGCCACGTCCGGCCTCGCCGGCACGCGCGGATTCAATCGCGGCATTCAGTGCCAGAATGTTGGTCTGTGAGGCAATCAGGTTGATGGTTTCCACCACGTCGCTGATGCTCCTGGCCGAGGCGGTGAGCTGCGCGCCAATTTCGGCGGCGGCATTCACCTGCTGCGCCACCAGCCCGGAGTTACGCACCGTTTCATCCAGCACTTCATTGGCGTTATCGGTAATTTGTGAGGTCTGCTCAGAGGTGGTCAGTGCGATATCCGCCACGCGTTTCGCCGCCTCGACGCGCGCGGTGATATCCGAGGCGATCTTAATCACTTTGTAGACCTTACCGTCGCCGTCAAACACCGGGTTGTAGCTCGCCTCCAGCCAGATGCGCTCGCCGCTGGCGGTCTTACGCTCAAAGCGACCGACAAAATGCTGACCGTTGCCGATTTTGCGCCAGAAGTCCGGATTCTCGCGGTAAAAATTATCGAAGCAGAACAGACGATGATGCTGGCCGGCGATGGCAGGCAGGGTATAGCCCATGTGGGTGAGGAAGTTGGCGTTGGCGGTAATGATGTGACCGTCCGGCGTGAATTCAATCACCGCCATCGAACGGTCCAGCGCCGTTATCACCGCCTCTTTATGTTCCAGCTCCTGATGGCGGGCGGTGATGTCGCTCGCAACCTTGATCACTTTGTACACTTTGCCGCGCTCATCGCTCACCGGAAAATAGGTCGCGCTGAGCCAGAAGCGCTGATGCTGCTTGTTGAAACGCTCAAAAATGCCGTTCACCGATTCGCCGGCGGCCAGCGTTTGCCAGAAGGCGTAATAGTCGGAAGACTGGCTGTAAGCAGGGCTGCAGAAAATCCGGTGATGCTGTCCCTGAATTTCATGCAGCTGATAGCCGGTGACCTGTAAAAATTGTGCATTGGCGCTGAGGATTTCACCGGCCGGTGAAAACTCAATCCACGCAACATGCTGCTTTATCGCTTCAATATCCTTAGCAATGTCGCCACTTTTGGCAAATGGCAGAGAAAGGCTCGATTTTTTCACCCCGAACATGAGAGACCTCAGGCGCTTGGTATGCTGTTGAACGAAATGCAGGCGCAGATGCGCGCGTGCTAACGCATTCGGCGCGTCCAGTGGACGGCACCGCATGATTTCCCCGGTTGTCCATTACAGCCGTGCCACAGGCACAGGCTGCTGTCTCGCTGCGCACCGATGTGCGCAGGTGGGGTGTGTAATGGTGTTACCTGCCTGATGTTGTTACAGCGCAAGCTGAAAGCTGATTTTGCTATGCAACTTTTATTATCGACCGTGGCGTTAAAAATGTGAGAAAAAAGTGATCAACACCGCGCGTGCGGGTAAGAAAAGTGCCTAGCGGACTTGTTACAAGATGCATGTTAAATGTATGTTAATGCCCGAGACGTGACGCAATCAACGCCCGATGACGGGTTGGAGAAAAACCACCATGACGACCGCGCTGTGCCAGCTGTTAAAACTGCAGTATCCGCTGATTCAGGCACCGATGGCCGGTGTCGCCACGCCGCAGCTGGCCGCAGCGGTATCCAATGCCGGGGCGCTGGGATCGATTAGCGTTGGCGCGGTGACACCGCAGCAGGCGGCAGAAATGATTGCCCACACCCAGGCGCTGACGCGTGGCCCGATCAACGTCAACGTATTTTGCCACGCGCCGGCAAGGCGGGATGCCGCGCGCGAGGCGGCGTGGATCAGCCGGTTCAGCCCGCAGTTTGCGCAGTACCAGACGGCGCTGCCGCCGGCACTAACGGAGATCTATCAGAGCTTTTTGCACAATGAGGCGATGCTGACGGTGCTGGAGCAGGCGCGGCCGGCGGCGGTCAGTTTCCATTTCGGCATTCCCGATGCCACGGCCATCACCCGGCTAAAGCAACGTGACATTGTCACGCTGGCGACCGCCACCAGTCCGCAGGAAGCACGGGCAATTGCAGGCAGTGGTATCGATATCATTGTGGCGCAGGGCTATGAAGCCGGTGGCCATCGCGGCCATTTTGATCCGGGCGCGCCAGACCAGCAGCTTTCGACCGTTGCGCTGGTGCAGGCGATTCGTCAGCACACCGCGCTGCCGGTGGTGGCAGCGGGCGGCGTGATGGACGGTGCCGGCATCGCGACGATGATGAAACTGGGTGCCAGCGGTGTACAGCTCGGTACGGCGTTTGTGCTGTGTCCCGAATCGGCGGCCAGTGCGGCCTATCGTCGCGCGCTGCTGGCAGCTGGCGCGCGTGGCACGGTAATGACGGCGGCGATCTCCGGGCGTCAGGCGCGCTGCGTGCGCAACGCATTTTGTGAATTATGCCATGACGTAACGCCGGAGGAGATTCCTGACTATCCGCTGACCTATGCGCTGGGAAAAGCCCTGGCAGCAGCGGCTGCTGCACACGGCGAGGACGGCTTCGGTGCGCAGTGGGCGGGTCAGGGGGTGGCGCGGGTGCGCGCGCTGCCGGCGGCACAGCTGGTGGAGACGCTGGTTGCAGAGTGGCAGCAGGCATAGAGCAGGCTGCTGCCACATAGTGTGTAACGTTACAGGCCGAGCGCGCGCGTTACCGCTTCCGGCATTGACGGACGCCCATTGGCGAGACAGGTGGCAACAAACGTGGCCTCGGCATACACCACGCCGTCGACCTTGATTTGCTGCACGAAGTTCACGCGATTGCGCTTCTCATTCTGCTCCAGCGCGCAGGTGACTTCCACCTTATCGCCTTTCACCAGGCTCTTGCGGAAGCGCAGCGTGTACTCCAGCACCATGTAAATCTTGCCCTGACTGAACTCTTCTTCAATGTCGATACCCAGCGCCTCGCGCATGTAAGCGTGGCGCGTCCACTCCATGTAAAACGGGTAGTACAGCCCGTCGACCACGCCCTGAAAATCGATATGGCTTTCATCTACGTCATAGTGCTTTACGAACATTTTTGCATCCTGATAAGCGCGTTACGCGGTGAGGCAATGGGTATACCGCAGAATGACGCCGCGGGTAAACGGCAAGATGTTGCAAAGTAATTCCACTGTCGCCTGACGGAATGAATGCTGGTATTTTCCCGTGCTGCAGCAGAAACTGACAGCTGCATCACATATCCATAATCAACTGGCTACCTTTTTGTGACAAATCACGCAGCCCGGACACATTTTTCTGCGCAGGGTCGCGCGGCCAAACATAATGGTTTTACTATGTACACATATGTTGTACAGAGTAAAACAACAACTCTGGCCGATTTGCGTTAAGCCATGACTCTGTGAGGAACTCTATGTCTGACAAGATAACCCGCGCGGCCGCTGTGCCCGATATTGAGCAGCAGACCGTAAAACGCGTCATCTGGCGCATTCTGCCGTTCCTGATCGTCTGCTATCTGATCGCCATTATCGATCGCGGCAACATCGGCATGGCTTCCCTGCAAATGAATGAAGATCTCGGGCTGAGCAAAGCGGTGTTTGGCCTGGCAAGCAGCCTGTTTTTTGTTGGCTATTTTCTGTTTGAGGTGCCAAGCAACCTCGCGATGCAGAAGATTGGCGCCAAAATCTGGATTTCGCGCATCATGGTGACCTGGGGCATTGTCTCGGTGTGCACCGCGTTCGTCAGCAGTGCGGAAATGCTGTACGTGCTGCGCTTTCTATTGGGCGCCGCCGAAGCCGGCTTCTTTCCGGGCGTGATCCTTTATCTGACTTACTGGATTCCGGCGAAATATCGCGCGCGCGTGATTGCGACTTTCATGGTAGCGATCCCGGCAGCCAACTTTATTGGCTCGCCGATCTCGGGCGCAATCCTGACGATGGACGGCTGGTTCGGCCTGCGCGGCTGGCACTGGCTGTTTATCATCGAAGGATTCCCGGCGATTGTGCTGGGCGTGCTGGCTTTCTTCCTGCTCAGCAACCGTCCGGAAAATGCCCACTGGCTGACCAGTGAACAGCGCAACTGGCTGAGCGGCAAACTGGCTGAAGAGAATGCCCAGCGCAAAGCGATTGGTCATATCACCCTGTGGCAGCTGCTGCGCCACAAGCATATCTGGGTGATGGCGCTGATTTACGCCGGCGCGTCGGCAGCGGGTTCGACGCTGAGCGTCTGGTCACCGCAGCTGCTGAAATCATTTGGCCTGGATAACTTCACCACCGGTTTGATGAATGCGATCCCGTACGGTCTGGCATCGATTCTGATGATTGTCTGGGGCCGCAGCTCTGACCGCAGCGGTGAGCGTCGCTGGCACACCGCGCTGACGCTGTTCCTGATTGCCGGTGGACTGCTGGCGGCGTTCCTGACCGATACGCTGGCGGGCAGCGTGGTGATTCTGTCACTGGTGCTGATTGGTGCCTACTCGATGAAAGGGCCGTTCTGGGCGCTGGCCTCGGGCTGGATGTCCTCAACCACCGCAGCGGCCGGTCTGGCTGCTATCGGCGCGATGGCCAACCTGATTGGTGGCGGGCTGATGGTGAACGTTTACGGCATCATTAATGAGAAAACCGGCAGCCATGCGATGGCGATGATTCCTCTGGCGCTGCTGTGCGCGGCGGGCGGGATTGCGGTATTGCTGATGGGACGCAGCAAAAAGCTGCACGTTGAAGCGGAACAGCCGGTGGCCAGCACCGGGAAATAATCTCATGAGCCTGTGCCAGGGAGGGCACGCATCTGGCTCATCACGTCTGCCGTTATCCTGCTTTCATTCTTTAAAACATCCGTTTCCCGATGCGCCACAGGCACACCGGGAAACGCGGCGTTATTATCTCTGCTCAGCGCTGCGCTGGCGCCACGGATCTTTCACCATAGCGACCGCCAGTGCGCCAATCATCAGGACTGCCGCCACCGCCAGCAGCGCCCACATAAAGCCGCCGGTAGACTGACGCACATAGCCGATCAGCGACGGGCCGAAGAAGCCGCCAAGATTACCAATCGAGACAATCATGGCTAAGCCGCCTGCCGCGGCATTGCCGGTTAAAAAGCCGGAAGGCAGCGCCCAGAACGAGGCCTGAAACGCCAGAATACCGCTGACGGTGCAGCACAGCGCCAGCATTTTGATCACCGGCGCATCGCTCAGCGCGCTGCACATCAGGGCTAAGGCGGCGATCACCAGCGCGCCGCTGATCCAGCGAATACGGTGCGCTGATGCATTAGCGCGGCGCGCCCACAGCAGCATGCTCACGGCACCGCAGACATAGGGCAGCGCGGCAAGAAAGCCGGTTGCCGTATGGCTCACGCCGAGCTGTTTGATGATCTGCGGCATCCACAGTCCCACACCGATCGAACCCACAATGCCGCAAAAGTTAATAAACGCCAGCAGATACAGCAGCGGATTGCGCAGCGCGTCGCGCATCTGGGAACCGTGCGTTGCCGCGATTTGCTGCTGCTCATCGGCCAGCCGCCTGCTCAGCAACTGCTGTTCACGCGGCGCCATCCAGCGCGCTTTCTCCGGCCGGTCGCTCAGCACAAACAGGCACATGACGCCGAGGATCACCGCCGGCAAGCCTTCAATCAACAGCAGCCACTGCCAGTTACGGATATGCTCATGGCCGGTGATCTGCATCAGCGCGCCGGAAATCGGTGAGCCGATGATATTGGCCACCGGAATGCCGACCAGGAACGCGGCGGTGATTTTGGCGCGCCAGCTGCCGGGGAACCAGTAGGTAAAGAACAGATAGATGCCAGGGGTAAAGCCGGCCTCTGCTACGCCGAGACAGAAGCGCGCAATGGCAAAGCTGACGGGGCCGCTGATGAACGCGGTCGCCATCGAAATCAACCCCCACGAAATCATGATGCGCGCGATCCAGATGCGCGCGCCCACTTTTTGCATGATCAGGTTGCTGGGAATTTCAAACAGGAAATAGCCGATAAAAAACATGCCCGCGCCGAAGCCAAACTGTTCGGCGGTGATGCCGAGATCGGCGTTCATGCCCAGCGCGGCAAAGCTGACGTTGGTGCGGTCAAGGTAGCTGACCACGTAACAGATAAAGATAAACGGCAGAATGCGACGAAAGGCTTTGGCGGCCGCCTGCTCACTGTCCTGGAAATCCTGTTCGCTGAGCGTTTCATGGCGGGGTGGCACCGCAGCCGGCTGAGCCGGCGCAGGGCTGGATGTTGAGTGCAGGGTCATAGTAATCTCCGGTGCGTTCGGATGACGCAGAGTTGTAGTCAGAGAAACGAGGTATCAATGGCCGGCAACGCGCGGCCTGGCGTGTTCTGAGTGCAGGTCAGGATGCTGCCGCTGACCGATTCGGTGATAAACAGCTGATTAAGGTCGGCCCCGCCGAAGCACAGGTTGGTGGTGGAGCGACCCAGCGGACTGAGCAGAATCTCTTCCGGTTCAGCCAGATCGTTAAGAAGCCAGACGCGCCCCAGGCCGGGATTGGCGATCAGCAGTTCGCCGCGCTGATTGATGGTCAGCCCGTCCGGCCCGCTGGGTCCGTGCGAGGTAAAGAACAGTCCAACTTTGCTCACCGAACCATCCGCCAGCAGCGGCACGCGCCACACGCAGTTGCCGCGCGTCATCGCCACGTAGAGGATTTTCTCATCCGGCGACAGAACCAGGCCGTTCGGGCTCGGGCAGTTATCCAGCAGCAGATCCAGCCGGCCATCCGGGCTGAGCCGATAGACGCGTCCGCTGGCATCGTGCAGCCCGGTCTGGCCCTGATCGGTAAAATAGAGATTGCCGCGACTGTCAGGCGTTAAATCGTTGACGCCGCGAAAGCTTTCGCTGTTACGCCGCGTCAGCCACGGCGTGATAGTGGCGCTGCTGATTGACAGCTTCATCAGGCCGTTACGGTAATCGGTGATGATCAGCGTGTCCGGATCGGTCAGCTTCATGCCGTTGGGCTCACCGTCATACTGCACCACCAGCTCCCAGTTGCCGCTCATATCGACGCGAAAGATGCGGCCATAGGGAATGTCGGTGACATACAGACAGCCGGAGGGATGCCACACCGGGCCTTCAAGAAAGGAGTCGGTAAGCTGGCCGCCGCGATTGGCGGCAGCCCAGACATTGCCGGCGTCCGGCCGGCGAAACGCTTCAGGCAGGCGCGAAAACAGCGTTAACTCGCGCACCTCCGGTACGGTGAGTACGGTCATGATACCGCCTCCTGCTCCTGCAGAACCTGTAACGCGTTGCGCGCGGCACCGGTGCCCATGCGCACGTAAGCATTGTCGCTCACGCCGCCAATGTGCGGCGTAATAATCACGTTGTTAAGCGACTGCCACAAATGCGGTGCATTCAGCGGCTCGCTGGTGAAGCTGTCCAGTCCGGCGGCACGCAGCGTGCCGTTTTGCAGCGCGGTCGCCACCGCCTGATCGTCAATCAGTCCGCCGCGCGCGGTGTTGACCAGAATCGCGCCAGGCTTAAAACGGGCGAGGGCGGCCGCGTTGATCATCTGGTGATTGCGGTCCGTCAGCGGACAGTGCAGCGACACCACATCGGCACGGCTGTACAGTTCATCCAGTGATTCAACCGCTTCACAGCCAGCCGGCAAGGTTTGCGCATAAGGATCGTAGGCCAGCACCTGCATACCGAAGGCCTGGCCGATGCGCGCTACGCGGCTGCCGATGGCACCCAGACCGACCAGGCCGAGCGTGCGTCCTTCCAGCTCCAGCGATTTGTGCTGCGCTTTGTCCCAGTGCCCGTCGCGCATCCGGCGGTCCAGCTGCGGCACCGATTTAGCACAGGCGAGAATCAGCGCCCACGCATGCTCCGACACGGCGGCGGCATTGGCGCCCACTGCCGCGCGGACCGCAATCTGGCGTTCCGCCGCTGCCTGCTGATCGATAACGTCAATACCGCTGCCGTGCTTGGAGATCACGCGCAACGCCGGCGCGGCGTCCATGATGCGCCCGTTGATTTTGCCGTAGCGCACAATGATCGCCTGAGGGTTATGGCGCTCGCACAGCGCGATCAAATCGGCTTCCTGCGGCTGGCGTCCGGCATAAATCAGCTGATAGTCCTGCAGCAGCTCGACGGCTTCAGCAGCCAGGTCGCTGCCGGTGATGAGGATAGTTTTTACGTTGCTCATTACAGCGATTCTCCTTCTGCTAACATACCGGCCGCGCGCAGGGCATCTTCCAGCCAGCCCGGACGTAAATCGCCCTGCTTAATACCCGCGATGCGGCGCGTTTCGGCGTCCAGCTTCTTCGCCGCCAGGGCAATGATGCGTTCCACATCCTGTTTAGCGATCACCACCACGCCATCGGCATCGCCGACCACCAGGTCGCCCGGCTCAATCGACGCACCGGCCACCGACACCGGATGGTTAACGCGTCCGGGAATACTTTTGGTGGGGCCGCTTGGGTTGAGGCCGGCAGCAAACACCGGATAGCTGCCCTGCGCGAGGGCGTCAGCATCACGCACCGCGCCATCAATGATGATGCCGGCGATGCCGGACGCTTCGGCCTGGGTTGCCATGATTTCACCCAGCAGCGCGCAACTGATGTCGCCTTTGCCGTCTACCACCAGCACATCACCCGGCTGGGCGATAGCCAGCGCCGCGTGAATCGCCAGGTTATCGCCCGGACGGACTTCCACCGTGATGGCCGGCCCGGCGACTTTCATCTGCGGCGACAGCGGCTTAACGCGGCCATGCAGGGTGCCGCGACGACCGGCGACATCGGCCAGAATCGCCGCCTGGAATGCGGCGGCCTGGCTGACGGACAGGGCGCTGACGCGCTCGATGTTGCGGTTGATCAGGTTATTTGCAGACACAGACATAATTCACCTCGTGGTTTGTTTTACCTGGTACAACAATGTTGTACAATATAAAACAACTATATCGACGATCTGACGCCGCATGCCAGTGTTACGAAGGTGTTTGTGATGTAAACACGATGTGACTCACAGTTTTCAGGTACACTCAGGACGGCACAAATCAGGAGGAAAAAATGGGAAATGAAGGCGTTAATGCGGTGGAGAAGGCGTTGTCCCTGCTGGATTGTTTTAAGCCGGGCGAAGAGAGCCTGTCGCTGACGGCGCTGTCGCAGCTTTCCGGCTATCACAAAACCACTGTCTATCGTCTAATGAACTCGCTGGAAAGGATGGGCTATGTGGTGCGCAGTGACAGCGGTGTCTACACGCTCGGCCCGCGTCTGTTATACCTCGGCAAGCTTTATGAGCAATCATTCCATCTGGCCAGCGTGGTGCAGCCGGAATTGCAGGCGCTGGCAACGGCGACCAACGAGAGCGCCAGCTGGTACGTACTGGATAACGGCCAGCGTCTGTGCCTGTTTCGTGCTGAATCGTCTGATGGCCTGCGTCATACGCGCCTGCCGGGGACGATTTTTCCGCTCGATAACTCAGCCATCAGTAAGGTGCTGCGTTTCTGGGGCATGAATGAAAATCTCTTCGATGCGCTGCCGTCGCTGCCGATATTCAGTTCGGGCGCGCGCGATCCACACATCGCGGCCTTTGCCGTACCGGTATTCGCCGAAAATGATCGGCTGACCGCTGCGCTGGCGCTGACCGGCCCGGTTTCGCGTCTGACGCTGAATCGCAAAGATGAAGAGTTAGGCGTGTTGATGCGCGAAGCCGCTGCACGCCTGTCAGCCAAACTGGGCGCGCGCAAAGCATTTTGTGATGCGGTTTATGCGGCTAAATAAGGCTGCGCATTAATCGCTCACCGGCGGGCCAGCAGGCCTGCCGCACTCCTTCGGATTTTTCAAAGCAACACCTCAGTTAATGCTGTTTTCCCTGCTGCGCTAAGCCCGGTATACCTTGCGGAAACCAATTAAACGCTGGCAGGCATCATGAGCACCCATACCCGCATCCGCAAATTCAACACCAAAGATACCTATCCTAATCAGTCGCTGGACAACGACCTGTGTCAGGCCGTGCGCGCCGGCAACACCGTTTACGTGCGTGGCCAGATTGGCACCGACTTCGAAGGCAACCTGGTGGGGCTGGGCGATCCGGCAGCGCAGGCCGAGCAGGCGATGAAAAACGTGAAGCAACTGCTCGAAGAAGCGGGCAGCGACCTGTCGCACATCGTGAAAACCACCACCTACATCATCGACCCGCGCTATCGCGAGCCGGTGTATCAGGTGGTCGGCAAGTGGCTGAAAGGCGTGTTTCCCATCTCCACCGGTCTGGTGATCTCGGGACTGGGCCAGCCGCAGTGGCTGATGGAGATCGACGTGATTGCGGTGATCCCCGACGACTGGCAGCCGCAATAAGGAGCGCCGCATCATGACGTTATCGATTGTTGGACGCTGCGCGCAAACCGGCCAGCTGGGCATCGCGGTCAGCTCGTCGAGTATTGCGGTCGGCGCACGCTGTCCGTGGCTGCGCGCCGGTGTCGGCGCGGTCTCCACGCAGAACATCACGCTGCCGGCGCTGGGCCCGCGCATTCTTGATCGGCTGAGTCAGGGCGAGACGGCGCAGCAGGCGCTGCAGAGCGGCCTTGCCAGCGATGACTTTTTTGATTATCGCCAGCTTACGGTGCTGGCGGCCGACGGCAGCAGTGCCTGCTTCAGCGGAACGCACACGCTGGGGGTGAATCACGCGCTGTGCGGCAGCGACTGCGTAGCGGCCGGTAATTTGCTGGCGAATCCCGAGGTGATTGCGGCGATGGTCAGCGCGTTTGCGCAGCAGCCGGGCGAACTGGCCGCACGGTTAATCGCGGCCATGCAGGCCGGGATGGCCGCCGGAGGCGAAGCCGGGCCGGTTCATTCGGCGGCGCTGGCAGTGGTGGGCGAACCGTCGTGGCCGCTGGTTGATCTGCGCGTTGACTGGACGGAGGGCGATCCCATCGCGGAACTTCATCAGCTGTGGCTGGCCTATCAGCCGCAGATGCAGGATTACCTGACGCGCGCGCTCAATCCCACGCTGGCACCCCGTTACGGCGTGCCGGGTGATGAATAAGCGTGAGGAGACGCGATGCTGACCAGCCGTAACCTGCTCGAACATCTGGTGGCTTTCGACACCACCAGCCGCGAATCCAACCTGGCGCTGATCGATTTCTGCTGGCGCTACCTCAGCGGGCTGGGCGTGACCTGTGAACTGATGCACAACGCAGAACGCAGCAAGGCCAATCTCTATGCGCGGCTCGGGCCAGCCGGCAGCGGCGGGGTGATGCTATCGGGCCACAGCGATGTGGTGCCGGTTGATGGCCAGACGTGGACGGTGCCGCCGTTTGCGCTCACCGAACGTGACGGCAAGCTGTACGGACGCGGCACGGCAGACATGAAAGGCTTCCTCGCCTGCATGCTGGCTGCGGTGCCGCATTTTCTCGCCCAGCCGCTGCGTCAGCCGCTGCATCTGGCTATCTCCTATGACGAAGAGGTGGGTTGCCTCGGCGTGCGCTCGCTGGTGGATTCGCTGGCGCAGCGCAGCGATCGACCGGCGATCTGCCTGATTGGCGAGCCGACAGAACTGCGTCCGGTGCTGGGCCACAAAGGCAAGCTGGCAATGCGCTGCGAAGTGCAGGGCGCGGCCTGCCACTCGGCGTACGCGCCGCAGGGCGTCAATGCGATTGAATACGCCGCGAAGCTGATCCAGCGCTTAACCGTCATCGGTGAACGTCTGGCGGCGCCGGAACGACAGGATGCGCGCTTTGATCCGCCCTTTACCACCGTGCAAACCGGGGTGATCCACGGCGGACGCGCGCTGAATATCGTGCCTGACGCCTGCAGTTTTGATTTCGAAGTGCGCACGCTGCCGCAGGAGGATGCGCAGCAGGTGGCAAACGAGCTGGTGACGTATGCACAGCAGACGCTGGAGCCGCAGATGCGCGCGGTGCAGCCCGCCAGCGCCATCCGCTTCTCGCCGCTCAGCGCCTATCCAGGACTGGATACCGCCGCGCACAGTGCCGCGGCACAGCTGATTGCCCGGTTGAGCGGCAGCGACAGCTTCGGCACCGTGGCGTTTGGCACTGAAGGCGGACTGTTTGCCGCCGCCGGCATCCCTTGCGTGGTGTGCGGTCCCGGCAGTATGGAGCAGGGCCATAAGCCCGACGAATTTATCACCCTCGCACAGCTGGACGCTTGTGACAGCCTGTTACGCCGGCTGGCGACCTGGATGTGCGAATGAACCCGCGACGAGCCACCCCGTCCGAATCCGGAGATTGTATGGTCAGTGCAGAAGTAACCCCGTTTCCGCAGCCGCTGTCATCGGCACCGCATAAGGCCAACGTGGCGGTGCAGCTGGATGGCGTCCTGAAGCGCTTTGGTGATGCCATCGCGCTGCATAAAATTTCTCTCACCATCCACGAAGGTGAGTTCATTACGCTGCTCGGCCCGTCCGGCTGCGGCAAAACCACGCTGCTGAACCTGATGGCCGGCTTTGCCGAAGCCGACGGCGGTGAGATTTTTATCGATGGCGACCTGGTAACGGAAATCCCGCCTTATCAGCGCGAGATCGGCATCGTGTTTCAGAACTACGCGCTGTTTCCGCACATGACGGTGGAGAAAAACGTCGGCTACGGCCTGCGTATGCGCGGCGTGCCGAAAGCGGAAATCGCCGAGCGGGTCGGGCAGGCGCTGGCGCTGGTGAAGCTGGCGGGTTACGGCCAGCGCAAGCCGCGTGAACTGTCCGGCGGGCAGCAGCAGCGCGTGGCGCTGGCACGCGCGCTGGTGATTCGCCCGAAAGTGTTGCTGCTGGATGAGCCGTTCTCCGCGCTGGACAAAAATTTGCGTTTATCCATGCAGGTCGAGCTGAAAGCGATTCAGCGCAAACTCGGCGTGACCACGGTCTTTGTTACCCACGATCAGGGCGAAGCGCTGAGCATGAGCGACCGCGTGGTAGTGATGTCGGCCGGGCACGTGCGCCAGATCGGTCCGCCGGATGAGATCTATCGCCGCCCGCAGGATCCGTTTGTCGCCAGCTTCGTTGGTGACGTGAATATTTTGCCGGGCCGCTACGCCGGCCGCGACACCAGCGCGCTGCTGGAGCTGGGCGGCAACACGCTGCGCCTGCCGGCCAAACGGGTGCAGGCCAGCGTCGGCGACCGGCTCGATGTGTATGTGCGTCCGGAAAATGTGCAGCTGGCGCCGCTCGGTCCGCAGGCGCTGCTCAGCGCCACGGTGCTGACGCACGTGTTTCAGGGCGATCACGTTGACGTGCACCTCGACATTCCGGCGCTCGGCAGTGCCTCACTGTTTGCCCGTCAGTCCGGACTGGAGGCGCTGACGCGCTGGCCGGTCGGCAGCGTGGTAGGGCTGACTTTTGATGACGAGGGCGTTTGTGCCTTCGCCAGCGACGCACAGGGTTAACGCATGGCAACGGAAACCATGACGGCGATCATCGCCGCACAGCCGGGTGGTGCAGAGGTGCTGACTGCGGTGCAGCGCCCGGTGCCGCAGCCGGGACCGGGCGAAGTGCTGCTGCGCGTCGTCAGCGCAGGGGTTAACCGGCCCGATATTCTGCAGCGCAACGGCATGCCACCGCCGCCAGGCTGCAGCGATATTCTCGGGCTGGAAGCGGCGGGCGTCATCGTTGCGCTCGGCGCAGGCGTCAGCGAACTGCAGCCGGGCATGGCGGTGATGGCGCTGCTGAGCGGCGGCGGTTATGCACAATACTGCGTGGCGCGCGCCGACCTGTGCCTGCCGGTGCCGGACACGTTGCCTCTCAGCCACGCGGCGGGTTTTCCCGAAGCCGCGTTTACCGTCTGGCACAACCTGTTTGAGCTGGGCCGTCTGATGCCGGGTGACAGCGTGCTGATTCACGGCGCGGCCAGCGGCGTGGGCACGCTGGCGATCCAGTGCGCCCAGGCTTGTGGCGCGCGGGTGATTGCCACCGCCGGCGGTGCAGAAAAAATTGCCGCGCTGCAGCAGCTGGGCGTGTGGCGCGCCATCGATCGCCATAGCGAAGATTTTGTGGCGGTGATTCAGACGTTGACCCGGGAACGCGGCGTGGATGTGGTGCTGGATAACGTCGGCGGCGACTACATTGCGCGCAACCTCAGCGTACTGGCAGCGGGCGGGCGGCACGTCAGCCTCGCCTTTATGCAGCGGGCCACGGTGGAGATCGATTTACAGTTGATCATGCGCAAAGGCTTAAGCCTGACCTCTTCCACGTTGCGACCGAAAAGCGCGGCGGAAAAAGCGCGTCTGGCGCAGTGCGTGCGCGCCCATCTGCTGCCTTTACTGGCCGCCGGGCGCATCACACCGCAGGTGCATCAGCGATTGCCACTGACGGCCGCCGCGCAGGCGCACCACATCCTTGAAGCCAATGCCAATATCGGCAAAGTGCTGCTGCTGCCAGATGCGGAGGCCATGCCATGATGGAACTCTATTACGCCTCTACCTCGGCTTACGTGCGAAAAGTGATGGTGAGCGCCCAGCTGCTGGGTCTGGCGCCGGAGATCACTCTGCTGGCGTCGGCGGCGCACCCCGTCGAGCGCGATGCGCGCATTGCCGCGTTTAATCCGCTGGCCAAAGTGCCGGCGCTGCGCACCGAACAGGGACTATGTTTATACGACAGCCGGGTGATCTGCGAATACCTTAACCACCGCGCCGCGGGCCAGCTGCTGCCGGCAGACGGCGAGGCGCGCTGGCTGTGCCTCACGCGCCAGGCGCTGGGTGATGGACTGCTGGACGCCGCGCTGCTGGCGCGCTACGAAACCAGCGCCCGCCCGCTGGAAAAGCAGTGGTCAGCGTGGCGCGATGCGCAGCTGACCAAAGTGGCGGCTGCGCTGGCGGCCATTGAGCAGCAGGCGGAGGCGTTCAGCCGCACACCCGACGATCTCGGGCTGATCGCCATCGGCTGCGGATTGGGCTACCTCGACTTCCGTTTTGCTGAACTCAACTGGCGCGCCACGCATCCGCAGAGCGCCGCCTGGTTTGCCCTTTTTGACGCGCATCCGGCGATGGCCGCGACGCGCCCGCACCTGTAACGGAGCCGCCATGTCTCAGATTTTCTTTCTCAATGGGCCGAATGCCAATCTGTACGGCATGGATCGCCACGGTACTTACGGCAGCGACAGTTTCGCCAGCATCGGTGAGCGCTGTCAGCGGCGCGCCGACGCGCACGGCCTCAGGCTGCAGTTTCGTCAGAGCAACCATGAAGGGGTGCTGGTGGACTGGATTCAGGAAGCGCGCCAGCAGGCAAACGGGCTGATCATCAATGCCGCCGGGTTGTCGTATCGCTCGGTGCCGATTCTGGATGCGCTGCTGATGTTTGATGGCCCGATCATCGAAGCGCACATGAGCAATATCTGGCAGCGCGAGCCGTTTCGTCATCAGTCGCTGGTGTCGAAAGCCGCCACCGGCGTGATCGCCGGGCTGGGCGCGCTGGGTTATGAACTGGCTATCGATGCGCTGGCGACGCTGCTACAGGAGCCCAGCGCATGACGACGCTGGTGTTTTACAGCGAGTTCGACAGCTTCGAGGCGTGGTCGGCGCTGCTGGCACCACAATTACCGGATGTCACTATCTGCCGTGCCGATCAGGTTGCGGATGCCGATAGCGTGCAGTTTGCGCTGGCGTGGAAGCCGCCGCGCGGCTTTTTTGCCCCGTATCGCCAGCTGAAATTGCTGGTGAATCTGGGCGCGGGCGTCGACTCGCTGGTAGGGCGCGACGACCTGCCTGACATCCCGATCGTCCGGCTATCGGACCCGGATATGGCGCGCATGATGGCCGGTTACGTGCTGTTTGCCGTGCTGCGTTACGCGCGTGACATACCGGCATTTGAGCGCGCACAGCGTGAACATCGCTGGCACTATCTGCATCCGCGCGAGCCGGCGTCGATTCGCGTGGGCGTGCTGGGGCTGGGCGAACTGGGTGCGTATGCGGCGCGCGAACTGGCGCGTCAGGGCTTCGACGTGCGCGGCTGGTCGCGGTCGCCCAAAGCGCTGGACGGCATTCACTGCGTCAGCGGTGCGCAGGCGCTGGATGCGTTTCTGGCCAGCAGCGACATTCTGGTGGTGATGCTGCCGCTCACGCCGCAAACCCACGGATTGCTGGATGCGCAGCGCCTGGCGCGGTTGCCGCCGGGCTGTGCGCTGATCAACGTGTCGCGCGGCGCGATTGTCGATCAGCCCGCGCTGACCGCGGCGCTGCAGAGCGGACAGATCGGGCACGCCACATTAGACGTGTTCGATCGTGAGCCGCTGCCGCCCGACGATGCGCTTTGGGGCATGGAGAATGTGCTGATCACGCCGCATCTGGCGTCGGTAGCGATCCCGGCCAGCGCCGCGCGTCAGGTGGCTGATAACATCCAGCGGGTGATGCGCGGCGAGCCGGTGCTCAACCAGGTGTTTCCCGCGCGGGGTTACTGAGCGCGTCAGGCGACGCGCACCACCTGCGGGTCGAAGTAGCTTGGCGCGGCCATACCGGGAATGTATTGATCGGAGATGAACATGCGGCAGCGTTCGGCGAAGGCGTTGACCACCATTGACTGCTGCACGTGGGCCACCGTGGCGTATCCCAGCAACATCGGCCGGTTCACGCCGGCAAGGCGCACGCGGATCACCCGTTTGCCATCCTGCGACAGATTGGCTTTGGGCCGCACATTGGCGATGCCAAATCCCACGCCGTTGGCCACCATCGCGCGTACCACTTCCATATTGCCAGAGCGCATCACAATGTTGGGCGTGACGCCCGCTTCGCTAAACAGGCTGAGAAAATATTCGCGGCTCCACGGCATATCCAGCAGCACCATCGGCACCGTAGCGAGATCCTGAATGGTCACCGCAGACTGACTGGCAAACGGGTGATGTTCGCCGACCATCACATACGGCGGCAGCTGCGCCAGCGACTGAAACGCGATGTCGCTGGCCGGCACCAGATCGTAGGTCAGCGCGATATCGATATCGGCGGCGCGCAGCTGTTTCAGCAGCTGTTCATGATTGCCCTCCACCAGCGTGATGCGCACGCCGGGGAAGGCGCGGCCAAAGCCAAACACCAGCTCCGGCGTCAGCATCGGGGCCAGCGTGTCGAGACAGCCGACGCGCAGCGGGCCGCGCACGTTGTTCAGCGACTCTGAGGCGATGGTATACAGATTCGACATCTGTTCCAGAATCAGCTTCGCCTCTTTTAATACCTGATGGCCAATGGCGGTGAGCGACACGCCCTGCGCGTGGTGGCGCACAAACAGCTGCACCCCCAGCTCGGATTCGATGTGAGTAATGGCGGCCGAGATCGACGGTGACGACACGTGAATACGTTCGGATGCGCCAATAATGCTGCCGGCTTCGCCGGACGCGACGAAATATTCCAGCTGGCGCTGGGTGATGCGACTGAGCATGCAGATTCTCCTGGTGTCGCCAGCGCGATCTTGTCGCGCCGGCTTTTCTATTTACCCCTGTTTCCATGCATTTATCATGCCGGACAGCGAATAGCAGCATAATCCCCTGCCTGACCCTTCACGCCCATTCGCTTCTGCCTCACTAAGGCTTAAGAAAATCCGTCGCAAAGCAGCGACTTTTTTAGCGTCAGAAATTCCGATGCAACGGCGAGGAAAAGGCTGTTTTACCGCAGCAGCGGCCAGCGGCAGAATCGCTGTGACACCTGCTTTTCACTTTCGCACTGTTTTGGCGCAGCGCGCCGTGGCGAATCAACGGTGGTTCAGAGCAGCGATAACAGCCTTTTCATTCACTGGGGACAAAAATATGTTGCGTAAGATGTGTGCCTTAACGTTGTTAACCACGGGAATTCTGAGCGCAGGGAATGCCATGGCCGCCGACAAGCTGATTGTCAGCACCTGGGGCGGCAGCTTTAAAGATCTGATCGATCAAACCATCGCCAAAGAGTTCACCAAAGAGACCGGCGTCGAAGTGCAGTTCGTCACCGGCGGCACCATCGATCGCCTCAACAAAGCCAAACTGGCGGGCGGGTCGCCGGAAACTGACGTGACCTTCACCACCGCGCACGTCGGCTATCTGTATGCCAACAGCGGCCTGTTCGAGAAGCTCGACATGAGCAAAATTCCTAACGCGGTCAACCTGGTGCAGCAGGCGAAAGTCAGCCCGTATCATCTGGGCGTGTGGGGCTACGTCTACACCATTGGCTACCGTCCGGATCTGGTGCCGAAAGGGGAAACCTTCACCAGCTGGAACGACCTGTGGAAGCCGGAGCTGAAAGGCACGCTGGCGCTGCCCGACTGGGATCCGAGCCACATCATCGCCGTGGCCGCCAAACTCTCCGGCAGCGATGCGGCGCACTGGCAGCAGGGCCAGGCGAAGCTGAAAGCGCTGATTCCTAACATCAAATCGTTCTACACCGATGATGCCAACAGCCAGCAGCTGATCTCTACCGGAGAAACGCCGGTGCAGGTGATGCTGTCAATGAACGCCTACAGCATGATTGCGGAAGGGGTCAACATCAAGCTGGCGATACCGAAAGAGGGCGCGATCCTCGGCGTGGATACCGTCGGCATCAATAAAGGCAGCAAACATGCCGATCTGGCGTACAAGTTCATCAACATCGCACTGAAACCGGAAATTCAGCAGCAGGTGGCGAAGATCTATCGCGGTAGCCCGACGGTGACCAACGCGCATATCGATCCGGAGCTGGCGAAGCTGCCAGGCATGCTGACCACGCCGGCGCAGTGGAATGCCACCATCAATACCGATCCCCAACTGCGTGCGGAGAAAACCGCCGAGTGGCGTCAGTGGTTCTCTGAAAACATCATGTCTCACTGATTGTCCTGGTGCTGCGGCGGGGCGGGTGCCTCGCCGTAGCCGGTAACACCTATGCAGGCAGTAACGTCCATGACGAAAAAACCGACATTTTTACCCTGGTTCATTCTTCCCGCCACGCTGACCGCGATGGGGCTGGTCGTCGCGATGTTTGCGGTGATGCAGTTCAGCGTGCGTGCATACATCCCCGGCTCGCTGGATGTCGGCGGCTTTACGCTGGCCAATTTCAGTGGCCTGTTCAAACGCATCTATGGCGACGCGTTTCTCAATACCGTGCTGCTCAGCGCCAAAACGGCCTTATTTGGTTTGCTGATGAGTTACCCGCTGGCCTATGCGCTGGTGCGCACCCGCACTGCGTGGATCAAATCCACCATTCTGATCATCGCGATTACTCCGCTGTTTCTGGGGGAAGTGGTGCGCACCTATTCGTGGATTATCGTGCTGGGTAACAGCGGCTTTCTTAATAGCCTGCTGCTGGCGCTGGGCATCATCAGCCAGCCGATCCAGTTTATGTTTACCCAGACCGGTGTGGTGGTCGCGCTGGTGCATGTCACCATGCCGATCATGGTGCTGATGCTGGCGACGGCGCTGTCACACATCAATCCGGACTACGAAAAAGCCGCCACCAGCCTTGGCGCCGGGCCGGTACGCGCGCTGCTAACGGTGACCATTCCGCTGTCGATTCCCGGCATCATCGCCAGCCTGACCACCGCGTTTGCCTGGACCTTTAGCGCTTTCGCGACGCCGCAACTGATTGGCGGCGGGCGCGTCAGTACCGTGGCTACGCTGGTGTATCAGCTGGGCTTCTCCTCGATGAACTTCCCGTTTGCCGCAGCGCTGAGCATTGCTGGGCTGCTGCTGACCATTCTGCTGCTGCTGGCGCTGAAGCGCATGACGCGCTTCCTGCACGCCATGGGAGGGCACTGATATGACCCGTTCTCACAACGACAAACTGATCGCGCTGCTGGGTAAACTGCTGGTGATCGCCATTCTGACGTTTGTCATGTTGCCCACCGTCGTGGTGTTTATCTCGTCGTTCAGCAGCACCTCCGTGCTGTTTTTCCCGCCGAAAGGCTGGTCGCTGCGCTGGTTTGAGCGGGCGCTGAGCTACGACGATTTTCGTCACGGCTTCTGGTCCGGACTGATTGTCACAGCATGGGCGTCAACGCTGGCGGTGGTCATCGGCGCCACGCTGGCGATTGCCATCGAGCGCTATCGCTTTCCCTGCAAACAGGTGCTGGAGAGTATTCTGCTGTCGCCGCTGTTTATTCCGCATTTCACCATTGGCCTCGGCCTGCTGATGCTGGTGTCGCAGCTCAATCTGGGACGCGGCTACGCACTGGTGATTTTCTGCCACGTGGTATTAGTGCTGCCGTTCGTGCTGCGCAGCGTCTATGTATCGCTGAAAAATCTCGAGCAGCGGATAGAACTGGCGGCGGCCAGCCTCGGCGCATCGCCGTTACGCGTAGTATGGACCATTACCGTGCCGCTGATTCTGCCGGGCCTGTTTGGTGGCTGGCTGTTCGCGGCGATTCTCTCTTTCAATGAATTTACCGCCTCGCTGTTTATTACCACCCAGGCGACGCAGACGCTGCCGGTGGCGATGTACAACTACGTGCGCGAATTTGCCGACCCGACGCTGGCGGCGCTGTCGGTTATTTATATTGTGGTGACCGCCGGAATGTTAATTATCGCCAATAAATTTTTC